>CATZIG010000018.1 GCA_958419975.1 uncultured Collinsella sp. | reverse complement strand
TTGACCCCGCCTCGCTCTTGGTCAATCCCCTCAACACGCTTTTTTTCACTCGTGATCCTGCTGTGGTAGTCGGAGACGGCATCATCCTAAATCATATGTATTGGCCTGAGCGTGATCGTGAGGTCGCCTTATACCGGCAGATATTCACCCACCACAAGATCATGGGAGAAACCCCGGTATGTGATTTGAACAGGAGTAGTTACCATATCGAAGGCGGAGACATTCTTGTTATCAGTGCTAAGACATTATTAGTTGGAATCTCTGACCGAACTGAACCCGCCGCCGTCGAGTCACTTGCCAAAGAGCTCCTGACCTCAAATAAATTCCAGACCACCGAGCTAATTGCGATTCGAGTCCCATCTGACGGGCTGCGTATCCACCTCGATACGTTCATAAGTAGAATTGATCACGACGCGTTCCTCATCGATCGTGAGATATGCAATGCCGTTGATGCATACAGCATTCAACTAAAACGATCCGGAAAGGGCCTTACGATCACTCCTATCGATCGCACGATTCCGGAAATACTCTCTGCAGCCTGTTGCGAACCAATAAAAGTAATTGACTGCGGAGGCGGGAATCAAACCGCCTACGAAAGAGAGCGCCGGAACAACGCAACGTCTATCCTTGCGCTCTCGCCAGGAAAACTATGCGTATATGAAGAAAACGTTTGGACCAACGAAGCGCTTGAGAAAGCAGGAATGGAATTATTCCCGTTATCCATTGACGAGCTCACCAAAGGCTATGGTGGCACAAACTGTCTATGCCTCCCTCTGTGGCGAGAGGATCTATAGCCATGGGCTTCGGGGCAAATATTCGTAAACTCCGCACCATGGAGCATCTTGGTCAGGCGCAACTTGCAGAGATGTTGGGGGTATCTAAAGAGACCGTTTGTCGTTGGGAAAAAAGTCGGTATGCCCCCCGTGAGCGCCATATTGAAAAGTTACAAGCGCTCTTCGGTTGCACCCGCGATGAACTTGTTGGCGAGGAAAACGGTTTGGCCGTAAAGCTCGCAAATAAAAGAATCGTCACCGACGAAGACCCTGCTATCCACGAAATGGAGGGCGCATTTCCCGTCATCGATATCGATTCTCAAAAGCGCCGCATCACGCACAGCCAACAAAATGCTTGCGCGCCTGTAGACGTAGCCAAGCGTCACCCACATAGCGTTTTCGTTAAAATCAAAGGTGACGAAATGTCCCGCATTTACCCTCCCGGCAGCTTACTACTTGTCGATACCACCGCAAAGCCTTGGAACGGCTGTGCTGTATTGGCGCTCGCAGACGGTAAAACACCGGTAATTAGGCGATTTGCAGAAGGAAACGACATGATTGTGCTGTCGTCCCATTCATATGCAACAGCAAGTCCGGATCTGATGTTTAACAAACGGAGGATTAGAATCATAGGAGTCGTCGTTTGGTATCAAGCGAGCCACGATCACACGCTTAATTAAATCGACTTTCCCAAAAACGACCGTACCGCACAGACAGCTCAAAGCCCCAGCCCAAATGAACTACTTTTTGGACGCTTTGCGCTCGTCGCGGATGCGGGCTCGATCCATGGCCGCCTCGACGGCCGAGAACCGGCAGCCGCAGTAATTCTGTCGATACATGCCAAGCTCGCGCGAACGACGCGTGGCCTCGGGGTAATACGGGCGAAAATCGCGAATGACCGGGACGAGCCCATGTGCCGCCGCCAAGCGCTCAAGCACGTCATTGCAGGTTTCGAACAACTGATACGGCGAGACGGCGAGCGTCGTACCCACAAACTCAAACCCACGCTCCTGGGCCACACGACACGCCTCGGCCAGACGCAGGGCATAGCACGCGCGACAGCGACGAGGTCGATCGGCGCCCAGCGGGGCCACGCCGGCCTCCCAGCGCTCGCGGTCCTCCCCCGCCTCGATAAGCTCGATGTCGCCATCGGCACACCACCGGCGCAGCTCGTCCAGGCGACGCTGCCATTCATCGTGCGGCTGAATATTGGGGTTGGTCCAGCAAATCGTGGGCTCAAACCCTTCCTCGCGCAGCAGGCGGACCGGCTCAAGCGAGCACGGCGCGCAGCAAGCGTGCAACAACAACGGCTTCATCAACATCTCCTCACCCGAAAAAGCGCACGCCAAAGGACGTGTCCTCGCAGGCGACAATGCGGCGGTCGCGCAGGATGGTCCGCACGTAATACCAGTCGCCCACACAGCCCGACAAATGCAAGCCGGCCGCCAGGTAGCACATCAGCGGATAGCCCGAAAACGCAAACCCCAGGGCAAACGCCGCCGTCACAACAACCGTCGGCGCCAGGCAAACTGCCACGTACCGCCGGCGCGAATAGACCACGCCCTCGGCGCAGGCATAGATCATCGCCGTCTCGCGATTCGCCCCAAAGGTCACCTTCGCGCCCGCAGGCGCCAGAAGCTTAAATAACACACCGTGCACCAGCTCGTGCACGGCAAATGACGCCACCGAAACCGCAGCCAAGCCGACTATCCAGCCCAAAACCGCCGTCCAGCCGCCCGCGTCCGCCACATCCAAGTCTGCGGGCCCGCCCAGCAGCATAAACACCGGCACCAGGCACACGGCAAATGCGCCAAGCACTGCCATCCCCCACACAAAGCAGGCGCGCAGAAAATCCTCGTCCTCAAACGCATGTATGTTGGAAATCTCATTCATAGCATCTTAGGATAGCGCCCCTGCCACGTACCCGTCCGCATGTGCGATAATGTCGAATGATATGCACGAATTGACCACCGCGTCGTCAGGCCTTGCGCCCGGCCGCGCTCTCACCATATGCGAAGGAGTCCCATGGCATCCAAATACTCCATGAACGACCGTCCCAGCTGGCCTCGCCGCGCCATCGTTACCGCCGGCGAGCCCTACGGCAACAAGGGCCTTCACTTTGGCCACGTTGGTGGCGTCTTTGTCCCGGCCGACTTCTTCGCCCGCTTCCTGCGCGACCGTCTGGGCCGCGAGAACGTCATCTTCACCTCGGGCACCGACTGCTACGGCTCGCCCATCATGGAGAGCTACCGCAAGCTCAAGGAGAACGAAGGCTACGACAAGTCCATCGGCGAGTACGTCGAGTCCAATCACTCCCGCCAGGCCGCGACCCTCAACAACTACAACATCAGCTGCGATATCTACGGCGGCTCGGGCCTTGAGCCGGCTGCGCAGATTCACAACGAGGTGACCGCCGAGATTATCGAGCGTCTGCACGAACAGGGCACCATCTCCAAGCGCTCCACGCTGCAGTTCTACGACGCCAAGGCCGGCACGTTCCTCAACGGCCGCCAGGTGATCGGCCGCTGCCCCATCCAGGGCTGCAAGTCCGAGAAAGCCTACGCCGACGAGTGCGACCTGGGTCACCAGTTTGAGCCCGAGGAGCTCATCGCGCCCAAGAGCCAGCTCACCGGCGAGGTGCCCGAGCTGCGCCCGGTCGACAACCTCTACTTCGACCTGCCGGCCTACCTCGACTTTATGAAGACCTACACCGCCAAGCTCGCCCAGAACCCGCAGGTTCGCTCCGTGGTCTCCAAGACCATGGAGGAGTGGCTGCTGCCGGCACAGATCTACATCCAGAACAAGTTCCGCGAGGCCTTCGACGCCGTCGAGGATCAACTGCCCGAGCACACCGTGCTGGAGCCCGAGGGCAACAAGAGCAGCTTTACCGTCACCTTCCCCAGCTGGAAGGAGCGCGACGACGCCCACGCGGTGCTCGCCAACGGCGGCGTGCGCTTCCGCAGCGGCAAGGCGCTCGTGCCCTTCCGCATCACCGGTAACATCGACTGGGGCGTTCCGGTGCCCGAGGTCGACGGCGTGAACGACGTCACCTGCTGGTGCTGGCCCGAGAGTCTGTGGGCGCCCATCAGCTACACCCGCACCGTGCTCGCCCGCGATGCCCGCGCCGCCGGCGTAACCGAGGGTATCGCCGCCCAGGACGCCGCCCTCATGGGCGAGCCCGCCGCCGATTCCACGCAGGTCCCCGCGCCCACCTATCAGCACAGCTCACTCGACTGGCGCGACTGGTGGTGCTCTGACGACGCTCAGATCTACCAGTTCATCGGTCAGGACAACATCTACTTCTACTGCATCGCGCAGACCGCCATGTGGGAGGCCCTGGGCTGGGACCTCACGCAGAGCACCGTCAGCGCCTGCTACCACCTGCTCTACATGGGCAAAAAGGCCAGCTCGTCCTCGCAGACGCCTCCCCCGCCGGCAGACGACCTGCTCAACCACTACACCTGCGAGCAGATGCGCGCGCATTGGCTGTCGCTCGGCCTTTCCGAGAAGCCGGTGAGCTTTAGCCCCAAGGCATACGACACGCGCGTGACCGGCAAGGACAAGGACGGCAACGAGGTGCGCGCCTGCGACGACAAGCGCGTTATCGATCCGGCCCTTAAGGAGAGCGCCCTTTTGACCGGCGTGTTCAACCGCCTGGCCCGCAGCTGCTTCTACGGCGTCGCCGTCAAGGAGGGCGACGAGAGCCCCTATCGCAACGGCTGCATTCCGGCCGGTGCCGCCTCTGCTGCCGTGGTCGAGGCTGCCGAGCAGGCCGCCCTTGCCTTTGAACAGGCCATGTACAAGTTCGAGACGCACCGTGCGCTCGCCGTGTGCGACGACTACCTGCGCGCCGCCAACAAGCGCTGGAGCGACGCCTCCAAGGCCGCCAACAAGCTCGAGGGCGAACCAGCCAACGCCGCCATGACGCAGGCCCTCGTCGACGCCTTTACCGAGCTGCGCGTAGCGACCGTGCTCATGCACGGCATCGTGCCGGCCGGCTGCGAGCTCATCTGCGAGTACTTCGACGTTGACCCGGTCGCCTTCTTTAGCTGGGATAACATCTTTGCCTCCACGGATGAGTTTGTGGAGAGCCTGGGCGAGAAGCCCGGCGAGCACCGCGTGAAGCCGCTGCCCCCGCGCTTCGACTTCTTTAGCAAGCACGAGAGCCAGTACTAAAGCACGCCAGCAGCGGCGTGCCCGGAAAGTAGTCAATTTGGGACGGGAAGGAAAGACGGATGTCCAAGCCGCGTCGTCGTAAGCAGAAAAAGCAGGTCAAGGCCGAGCTCAAGCTCAGGCAGTTTGCTGCTACCGAGCTTTCCGACCAGCTTGCCGCCCTTCCCTGCGCCGCCGACCTGCCGCGCTTTATGGTCGACACGGTCGCCGGCGCCTATGCGCCCGCCGATGCCAAGCTCATGATCGAGGGCTTCGGCGCCGCGGCCACACGCCCGGTCACGCTGCGCGCCAACACGCTCAAGGCGACCGCCGAGGACATCGCTGCGGCGCTCGATGCCGCCTGCATCGCCCACCAAACCGTTACCTGGTATCCGGACGCCTTTATCCTGCCCGAGGCCCAGGTTTCAGATCTGTGGGATCTCGACATCTACCGCGACGGCAAAATCTACCTGCAGAGCCTGTCATCCATGATGCCGCCGTTGGTCCTGGGCGCCCAGGCAGGCGAGGACATCCTGGACATGTGCGCAGCCCCCGGCGGCAAGACGACGCAGATCGCCGCCCTCACCCAGGGACAGGCGCACCTCACCGCCTGTGAGATGAGCATTCCCCGCGCCGAAAAGCTCGAGTCGAACCTCCATCGCCAGGGTGCCAAAAACGTGCCCGTCATGCGCATCGACGCACGCGAGCTCGACGAGTTCTTCCGCTTTGACCGCATCCTGCTCGACGCTCCCTGCACCGGCACGGGCACCGTCATCAGTGGCAACGAGAAAAGCCTGCGCGGCCTCACCGAGCAGTTGCTGAGCAAGTGCGCCCGCTCGCAGCGAGCACTTCTGGACCGCGCCATGGGGGCCCTCAAACCGGGCGGCACGCTCGTCTATTCCACTTGTTCGATCTTGCCGCAGGAAAACGAGGACGCCCTGCAAGAGGCCCTCGACAAGCATATGGACTGCGAGCTTATCCCCCTCGACGGCACGCCAAGCGAAAGTGAAGCACGACGCACCCAGGACGCCGGCGAGGAGCCGCATATCGAGAGCAACGCTCTCACCGAGGCCATTGCCGCGGGTCAGGTATCGGCCATCGTCAACGGCCTGCCCGGCACGCTCACCATTCCGCCTAGCCGCGACTTTGAGGGCTTCTACATTGCCCTGATCCGAAAACGCAGCTAGCGCACGGATCCAAAACTCAACAAGCTATCTCTGTGCGCGTTTGCCCTGCTGGTCGCGATGCTGTTTAAGCATCGCGCGCTCCTTGCGTTCGGCCCTTTTGCCCTTAATGGCCGTGACCACAAAGTAGATGACCGCGGCGGCAACGATTGCGGCCACACACAGGCCGATCGAGCCAAACATTGCTGTCAATTCCATACCGCGTCACCTCTCTTTTAAACGGGGCTTTCAAGATAGCACCTCGATACCCGCCACCACAGCTCCTTCACGTTCGCCGGCCCTTCGGTCTAACGGATGGCGCGGCGGGGAAAAATCAACTCGTCAAACGATTTAGCATTCGCAATTCCGGCTGCATCGCGCCGGCCATCATCACATAGAATCGAGCCTCCATGGATACCCTCAACGATCTAAATGAGCGCGTCGACGCCTTCGTCGGCACCAGCTCCTTCGACACGCCTGCGGCGGCAAACGACCAAGCTCCCATCGATGTGCCCGCCGAGGTGCGCGAGGACATCGTCGCCTCGGTCGATTTTTCCGAGGTCGAGCTTGCAGACGAGTTCACCGAGCCCCAAATAGCCGTCACGCCCAACGGCCTGCTCCCTATGGAGCCCCTGCCCATCGACGGACGCCTGCGCAAGGCTGCCCTTCGCATGCCCGACGAGATCGAGGAGGCCAGCGGCTTCACGCTCTTTGGCCGACGCATCAAGTCGCTCATTTACACCACCGATGTCGCGGTTATCCGCAACTCCAACGCCGACGCCGTCTTTGCGGTCTACCCTTTCACGCCGCAGCCCGCCATTACGCAAGCGCTGCTGACCGTCGCCGAGTGCCCGGTCTTTGTAGGCGTGGGTGGCGGAACTACGACCGGTAAGCGCTCCGTGCAGATGGCAGCCGTCTCCGAGATGCAGGGCGCGGCGGGCTGCGTGGTCAACTCCCCCGCTACTGCCGAGATGGTCGAGCACATCACCAACATCGCCGACATCCCCGTCATCGCCACGGTCGTTCGCTGCGACGACGATGCCCACGCCAAGGTGCGCGCTGGAGCCAAGATTCTCAACATCGCCGCCGGCAAGAACACGCCCCAGGTCCTACGCGAGCTGCGCGAGCACTATCCCAACCTGTCGCTTATCGCGCCGGGCGGCAAGACGCCCGAGAGCATTCGCGAGACCATCGCCGCCGGCGCCAACGCCATCATCTGGACACCGCCTTCGGCCCAGCAGCTACAGACCGACATGATGCAGCGTTATCGCAAGATGAAGGAAGACGCCACACCTGTCATCTCGCGCGACGACGTGCCCATTATCGACCAGGTCGCCGCCGCCGAGGTCAGCCAAGTCGAGAACATGAATCCCGATGTGCCGATTCCCGACGAAGTCATCGAGCGCGTCGCTTCGATCCACGAGCGCGTCGAGGAGCATCGCGCCAACCGCGGCCTCAAGCCGTCACTGCACGGCTTTTTCTTCCGCGGAAAGAAACGCTAGCAAAACATCTTGGCCCGCCCCACAAACGTGAGGCGGGCCGTTTTCGTTTGAGCAATCATGCAGCGACGTGATGGGGCAAATTAATCCACGCGCTTGTCGCCCATAAAGAAGAGCGCCACCGTACCAGGTCCGGTATGCGAGCCAATCAGAGTACCGATGTCATTGATCTCAATCTTGCCTTTAAGCTGCGGAACCTGTTCCTCAATCAGCGCCGCGACCGCCTCGGCATCCTCGCGGCACGCCGACTGCGACATGATGCACTTACCCGAATAATCTGCACCGTCCTGTACGTGTGCCATCATGGTCTTAGCCATCTCGGAAATCGCGCGCTTCTTAGTGCGAATCTTCTCACGTGGCGACAGCTTACCTTCGCAATCGACCGTCATAAGCGGGCAAATCTTAAGCGCCGTGCCGATGATCGCGCTCGCGGCCGAAATGCGACCGCCGCGCAGGTAGCTCGACAGATCGGTCGAGAAGAACCAGTGGTGCAGGTTGAGCTTGTGCTCCTCGATCCAGGCAGCCGTCTCGTCGAGTGAAGCCCCACTATCGCGCACATCGGCGGCATATTCCAACAACAGGCCAAAGCCCGAAGACGCCGCCAGCGAATCGATGACGCGCACCTTGCCGCCCTCGGGATAGCGATCCGCAAGCATCTGCGCCGCGACGCAGGCCGATCCATACGTGCCCGAAATACCCGACGACAACGTCAGGTGCAGCACGTCTTTACCCTCGGCAACAAACGGCTCCCAAAACTCCTCGTACTCACCCACGCTCACCTGAGACGTCTTGGGCATGGCGCCCGCGGCAATCTGGGCAAAAAACTCGTCCGGCGTAATCGACTGATACAGATCGTCCGTATAGACAACATCGTCGATCTCGTAATGAAAACACACGACAGGGATATTGCGCGACGCAAAGAACTCACGGGTTCGATCGGCGGCGGATTCACAGGTCAGGACAAAATCACTCATATGAGGCTCCTTACTCATTGCTGCGCAAATTATCGCACAGTGAGCCTACATGCGGTACATATGTCCACTATTTACCAAATCGAACCAAAAATAGTGAACATCTTTACCACCATCGTCTCCACCGACCCGACGCATAAATATCTGAGAAAACACCCTCTGTCGTCTCCACCCGACCAACACATCTACCTTCACTAAATCGATTTACCAAACCGTTCAGCCGACAATTCAGCCGCTGGCGCAAAATCGAAACAAAAGCGGCGCATACTGGTAAACGTTTGACGCTGTTTATCAGTTTTACCAGCCCCATCGGAAGGTGTTTCATGGTCGCATTCGATCGCAACCCGCAAGACTTCAAGTATCTGCGCCTGCTGTCGAGACAGTTCCCCACCGAACAATCCGCATTTACCGAAATTATCAACCTCTCGGCCATCCTCAACCTACCCAAGGGCACCGAGCATTTTATGAGCGACGTGCATGGTGAGTACGAAGCCTTTATGCACATCCTCAACAACTGCTCGGGCGTCGTGCGCGAACATGTCGACGAGATCTTTGGCGACACGCTCTCCTTTGACGAAAAGGGCGAGCTGTGTACGCTCATCTACTACCCGCGCGAGAAGATCGACCTGGTCCGCAGCCGGCGCGAGGACTCGCCAACCTGGTACAAGACGATGCTTGACCAGCTCATCATGGTCGCTCGCTCACTTTCAAGCCGCTACACGCGCTCCAAGGTGCGTAAGGCCATCCCGCGCGACTACGCCTACATCATCGACGAGTTGTTGCACACGCACCCGGACGAGAACAACTATCGCGTGCGCTATCACGAGCGCATCGTGGAGTCCATCCTAGAGACCGCCAGCGCCGACGACTTTATCGAGTCGCTCGCCTCGCTCATCAAGCGCCTGGCCGTCGACCACTTGCACCTGGTGGGCGACATCTTCGACCGCGGCGGCGGCGCGGCCAAAATTATGGACCGTCTGCTCACCTACCATTCACTCGACATCCAGTGGGGCAACCACGACCTGCTGTGGATGGGCGCTGCGGCCGGTGAGCCCGCCTGCATCGCCACGGTGTTGCGCAACAACCTACGCTACGACAACTACGAGATCCTGGAGAACGACTACGGCATCTCGCTGCGTGAGCTTGTCGCCTTTGCCGATGCCACCTACACCGCCGGTGAGTCCATCACCCCGCTGATCAAGGCCATCAACGTGCTGCTCTTTAAGCTCGAGGGCCAGATTATCCAGCGCCACCCCGAGTTCGATATGACCGACCGCCTGTTACTCGACAAGATCGACCACGACACCGGCACGGTCACGCTCGCCGACGGCAGCGTGTGGCCGCTCACGACCAACGACTTCCCCACCGTCGACCCGGCGGACCCCTACACGCTCACGTCTCAGGAGCAGCACATCATCGACAAGCTCGTGTCCGAGTTTGTAACCGCCGATCACCTGCATCGCCATATCGATTTCCTCTACACCCACGGCTCGATGTACAAGGTCGCCAACGGCAACCTGCTCTTCCACGGCTGCGTTCCGCTCAACGAAGACGGCACCTTTAGCAGCATGAACTGCCTGGGCACCTGGCACGCTGGCCGCGATTATCTCGATTTTTGCGACCACATCGCCCGCCGCGCGTGGCGCGTGGGCGACCGCGATGCCCTCGACTGGATGTGGTACCTGTGGATTGGCTTCAATTCACCCGCCAGCGGACGCCTGGTGCGTACCTTTGAGCGCGCCTATATCGCCGATAAGAGCACCTGGGTTGAGCCGATGGACCCGTACTTTACGCTTACCAAGTCGCCCTCGGTCTGCGATGATATCATGCGCGAGTTTGGCGTCGCGCCCATGGCATGCTCGCCGACCGGCCACATCATCAACGGCCACACGCCCGTTAAAACCACCAAGGGCGAGCAGCCCATCCGCGCCGAGGGCAAGCTGCTGGTCATCGATGGCGGCTTCTGCCGCGCTTACCATCCCAAGACGGGCATCGCCGGCTATACGCTCATCTCGAGCTCGCGCGGCTGCCGCCTCAAGTCGCACCGGGCCTTTACGACGGTTGCCGAGGCACTCACGCGCAACGTGGACATCGAAAGCGAGACCAACCGTTTTGACCAAGCAGACCGTCGCCGCATGGTGAGCGACACCGATACTGGCGCCAAGATTCGCAGCCAGATCCAGGATCTGCGCCAGCTGCTCGATGCATATAGAAACGGTGCTATCGAAGAGCGCGTCTAGCCCCACCCGCGGGGATTGGCTAAACTTGCTGAGTTTGTCATCCCCACGGCGTCCCCGCGCCACCCTAAGGCAGGTACCATGCAAAAGCTCCTTGCGCAGATCATGAAATTTGGCGTCGTCGGTGTCATTGCCACGGTTATCGACTTTGGCATTATGAATCTGCTCCACTACGGTCTGGGCCTCAACATCCTAATCGCCAACACCAGCGGCTTTATCATCTCACTCATCTTTAACTACCTCGCAAGCATGAAGTACGTGTTTGCGCACAAGGAAGGCATGAGCCGCCGCCGCGAGTTCATCATCTTCGTCGTGCTGTCCGTGATCGGTTTGGTGCTCAACGACGGCATCGTGCTGGCGTTCAACGCCGGCCTGGGACTCGAGGCCAATATCGCCAAGATCTGCGCCACCGCGCTTGTCATGGTCTACAACTTTGTGACCCGAAAGATCTTCCTGGAGGGCGACGAGACAAAATAGCTCGAAACCCCTGCAGCATTACGGCGCCCACGGACGACGCGCACTCAGCGCAGTATCGTCCGTGGGTGTCGCTCGTTTACGGGCAAATTTTCAACGTTTGCGGATTAGCCCTTGAAAATTTGGCGAGTTCATATAGTTATTGGCAAAGACCTTACGTTTCCCTTGTAAAAGCTCTAAAGTATCCTCTGCTCGATTCATCAACGCATTGGATGTGATTACGTGCGCAAGGCGCTGGCACAACCTCATACCAAGCAGTTCCTCAAGTTTGCTGTCGTGGGTCTTATCTCCTTTGGCATCGACTGGGGCATGCTCATTGCGCTCGTCGAGCTGTTCCACCTCGACTTTTTGATGAGCACCACGGTTTCGTTTATCACGTCCGTCGTGGTCAACTACTGGCTCAGCATGAAGTACGTGTTCGACCACCGCGAAGGCATGAGCCGCAAGCGCGAGTTCACGATCTTCACCATCCTGTCGGTGATCGGCCTGGGTCTCAACGACCTGTATATGTTTGTGGGCGTCACGTTTTTGAGCATCGGCTACCAAGCCATGAAGGCCATCGCCACGTTCCTCGTCACCTGGTACAACTACTTCAGCCGCCGCTTCTTCCTCGAGGGCGCACGGTCATAGTCGATTCACTATTTGCTTGAATGTATAACCGGTTGGAATTCCCATTCCAACCAGTTTTTTGTTTGCCGAGAGACCCGGCGACCCAGTCCCATTCGCACGAAAAACGGGCGGCCCGGATGTTTGTCCGAACCGCCCGTTTGGTGCGATATGTCGAGGTCCCTAGCCTGTAACGTAATACCAGACCACGTTGTCGCCATTGGAGAGAACGTAGTTACTGCAGGCCGTCATGGGTTGTGAGCCATTAACGGAATAACACCAGCCACTAGTGCCGCCGTGTTCATACTCGGCAAGCCCACCAATTGCCTTCACGTATACGCCGTGATAAAGAGGCGAGTCTTCGGCATTAACAGAAAGGCCCAGCGCGCACAGGGCATCGTAGACGGTAGCGCCTTCGTTAAAGGTAAAGGTGCCACCAGAGGACACAGGATTGCCCACGGCGCTCGATGTGACCGAAACCGTCACCGTAACGTAGTTGGACTCCTGTGAGCCGCTCTGGCCGCCCGAGGAGGCGTTTCCACCATTAGAGGATGAGGCTCCATTAGACGACTGACCGCCGCCCGAAGAAGCACCGCCAGACACCTCGGAAGTATCGCCGGCGCCCGTATTCTGGGCAGCGGATTTATCGCCAGACTTCTTGCCGTCCTGGTCCTCGGACTTCTTGCTATCCGAGTTTTTGTCCGATTCCTTGTCCGAAGACTCGGAATCGTCCTTGCCGTCGTTCGAACCCTTGGACTCGTCTTTTGCGTCATTCGATGACTTGGAATCCTTGGAACTGGCCTCGCCCGAAGTCGTAGTCGAGCCAGATGCCTTGGTGTCCTTGGTGACGACGCTCTCCCCCGTCACGGTCTGAACGATCCAGTCAATGGACCAGGCGCCGCTCTCGGAAGGATGGACGAAACCCAGCGAGACGACGATCAGAATGGTGCACGCGGCAGTCAGAACGCCGAGGAGCGCCTTGCGACGAGAGGTGGACGCCGCCGAAGCGGCGCCCTTTTGCTTTGGATCATCGAGCTGGATAAACGAGGAGTCGGGTTGTTGCCCGCTGGTCTCCTTGGGCTTATCGGGCATTACCGTCACCCTTGCCGCGCTTGGTCAGCACGAAGACGGCGATGAGCGCGAGGCCAATCACGCCGGCGGCGATGCCAACGATGGCGAGCGGATTGGTGCCAGTCTCCTGCTCGGAAGCACTAGAGGACTTCTTAGCAGTGGTCGTGGAAACAGCACCCGTATCGGACTTGAAATCGGACTTCTTGTCGGACTTGCCGTCCTTCTTGTCAGACTTCTTGTCAGACTTCCTATCGGACTTATCGGAGTCCTTCTTGTCGGACTTGTTGTCCTTGGTCTCGGTCTTGGTCGACACCGTCGTCTTGGTCGTCGGCTTATGACCCGGGGCGACAGCGCCGCCAGCCTGCTGGCCCTTCGTGCCGGAGCCGGAGCCCGTGCCAGTGCCAGCGCCAGCACCGGAACCGTTGCCAGCGCCACCGTTGCCACCATTAGTGCCAGAACCGCCATTACCGCCAGGGTTAACGGCATTCTTGGTCCACTTGGCATACAACGTCAGGTCGGCCGTCACCGGCGTACTGAAGTCGTACGCCTGCGTGCAAGGCTCATCGGTATACCAACCGCCGAAAGTGTAGCCATCGCGCATCGGATCGGCCGGCTTGACCAGCTTGCCGTCGGCCGTAGCAACAAACTTAGTATCGCAAGCAGACCCGCCGTTGGAATTAAAGGCAACCGTCCAAGACTCAACGGCCCCAAGCTTGAACAGCGTGCCCGAGTCATTGATGTAGTACAGGTTGCCAGATGCATCGGCAATGACCGGAGAGTCACAGTACTGGTAATGGCCAGCCGCATCATAAATCTGCGTCGCCTCTGCATCGCCGAGCGTATAGCGATACACCCCACCACCAGCAGAGTAGCTGACGTAGTCCTTGCTATCCGCGCTATTAACGGTGAAGTACACATAGGTTTTGCCGCCCTGAACACTCACCAGCGGAGTAGCAGCAATACCGTTAAATCCGGCCGGTAGTTCTTTACCGTCTGCAGCGGTGACCATCGTGGTCTTACCGGTCTTCAGATTATAGAGAACCAGAGCAGATCCAGTAGCCGTCTGCCCACCGACAATCAAGTTGTCGCCAGACACCGCCGGGGCGCTCATGTTATTCGTAAGACCCAGGTCGACCGTCTTCTGCTCGCTCAGCACGCCCTTCGCCGAAAGCGAAATCACATGGAGCTTTCCGTCGTGCGTCATCTGATAGAAGGTCGAGCCATTGGACGGATCGGCGACGCAGTCAGCGTTCGCAAGGGCGCCGAGCTTCATGGTCGAAACGACATCACCCGTTGCCTTATCAATGCACTTAAGCGTACCTGCGCTCGTGGGGACGATGGCGTACTTATCCGTCAGGGCAGCGCCAGTCCAATAATAGCCCTCAGCTGCGTCGATGTTCTGCCAAGAGACTTCGCCTGTGGCGATCTTGATGCGCGTAAAGGAACCGTTGACGTATTTCTTCCCATCAGCCGTGCCTACATAGACGTACTCGCCGTCCGAAACGACGGTGCAGGAGCTCTGCGTCAAGTCCGTCAAACCAGGCGTCAGCCACTTGCAGATCAGCTTGTCTGCAGTAATCGCCTGGACCGCGCCGCCGTTGAGCGGAACGATGATAAGGCCATTGGTATAGATCGGACGAGAGGTATAGCTCACCTTGGAGGCAAGCGGCGCAGAGGCAACCTTTTTGCCCGTGGACGAATCGATCTTAATGAGCTCGTTCTCGGTTGCGATGTACACAAAACCGTTAGCGATGACAGGTTCGCTGCAGTTGGCATACTGCTGACCAGACTCGGCCTTCCAATCGAAGGCCCACTTAAGACCGGCGGCCTGCGCAGGCGTCTTGGCATCCGTTACGGTCGAACCGTTGCCACTGTTGCCGTAGCCGGCCCACTCGGCATCCCAATCAGGAGTCGTCGCGCTCGGGTCCACGACAATCTTGTCGGGATCGGGCATGGCCGAATCGTCGGTGGTATAGGCAAGCGTAACCTTATCGCCGCTCTTGAGCGTAATCTGATTGGCGCAGAGTAAGGAGGGCTCTCCGTTGATATACAGGTGCCAATATTTATTGGTCGCAGCATCCCAGGCATACGGCTTGTGATCGAACGGCGAGTTGATGGAATTGAGGAACCAGTACTCACCACTCTGGGAGCCGTTGTACGTAACGCCCTTGGCCTTCAGGACCGTCTCAATAAGGTTCTGGGCCGTGGAGCCTTCGGGCAGAGAAACATTGCTTGCCGTGCCCCAACGCGTATTGTTCCCGTTGACATCGGGACCGATAACATCGGCGGATCCAAGCACCTGACCGGGGAGGGCATCGGCGTCAGCACCATACATAAAGGTGACGGCGTCACCCTCCTGGAGCTTGTAGGCACCGGCGCCAACGTCGGCGAACTTGCCATTTACGTAGAAGCGCCAATAGCTCTTGGTCGCAGCATCCCAGCCATAGGACTTACCATCAAACGGCGAAGTAATGCCGTTGAGGAACCAGCCCCAAGACGATTCGCCAGCATCGAGAGTAAGGCCGACCTGCTCAAGGAGATCCTTGGCGGTAGAGCCTGCCTTGAGACTCGTCTGGCCCGTCGAAGCCCAAATCTGCTGCTTGCCGTCCTTGTCCTTACCGAGAACCTGAACGGAAGCATGAACGGAATCAGAGGGCAGCTGGTCGCCCCAGCCACCGTAGAACCACGTGACGGTATCGCCAACATGGATGGTGACATTGTCCGCCGTATAGTCACTCGACTTGCCGTTGATGAACAGCTGCCAATAGGTCGAATAATCTTGGGGCGTACCCAGCTCAACACCGTTGTACTTAAGGCTCAGAATGAAGGAGCCCGCAGCAACGGCGTCGATGCCATTCGCCTCAAGCGCGACCTTCGTAAGGTCAAGTGCGCTCGAGCCGGACGTCACCACATGCTGCGCGTTATCGACCCAGGTCTGAGTCTTGCCCTGGGCATCGCGACCAATGACGGTCACATTTGCGGCAACCTGGTCCTTAACGACAGGGGACGAGCTACCAGCCGTATAGGCAAACTCAATCTTCTGCCCCTGGGTGAGCTTGACGCTGCTCGCGCCAACCGAGGAAGACGCGCCGTCGACGAACAGCTGCCAGTAGGCATAGGTCGTCGGATCGTAGGCAAGCGTGCGGCCATCGCTCGGGGATGTGATGCTTTCGAGGTGGAAACCGTATGCCGTGTTCGGATCGTACTTCGCCTTGAAGCCCGTCTTCTCCTGCAGCTTAATGAAGGCATCCGCAGCCGTCGCGCCCTCGTCGAGCTTGAGCTGCGTAGGTGCCACCCAGGTCTGAGCCTTGCCGTCGGCATCGGTGCCGATAATCGAGAACGAGACCTCGACTTGCTTCTTGGCGACATCGCCGGTTTCTGTCGGGTTCTCTGTCTGGACGGCAGCCGCGGCGGCAGATCCCGCTTGGCCAGCGGATGCCGTCGAAGACTGCTCGCTCGTGGCAGGGCTCTCCCCCGTCGCCGAGCCTTCGTCGCCAGTTGCCGCCTCAGTTGTGGCGGCACTAGTTGCAGACGCGCTCCCAGAATCCGAAACCTCGGCGCCGCTCTGCTCAGCGGTACCGCCCGCAAGCGCTGCGTCTTCGCCCGGCGTCGCAGTCTGAGCCACAGCCTCGGCAATGCCCTCGGCGCCCTCGGCCCACAGCTGAGCCGGTGTGGTGCCAAAGGCCATCGCGAAGGCCAGGAATGCCACCAGGCCGCGCTTGGCTACGCCGCGTGCAATCGCGCCACGGCGATGCAGCGAGGCGCGCTCGCGCTCGTCCTCAAACATATCCATTTGTCCCCCATTGTCTGTACTTGGAGCATTGCCCAGCGGCTGCCCCACGTCATCGCGCATGTTACGCTCGAGTTCCCCCATCGGGGTCCCCCTTCTCTCCAGAGCCCTATGCACACCGGCGGCATACGCCGCAGCCGCATGCAAGATGGGAGGCGATCCGACTTAACCTTAACGGCTCAGGCGCGTCGTCCGATCTGCGACGCGAACATCCCGAGCCAAGAGGAATTACGGTTACTGGTACAGCCGGGGACTTGCACCCCGATTCTCCCAAACGCGCAGGAAAACCGCGCGTTCGTGCGTCTCCGCACCACCATCTAGGCCATCGATTATTACCGTCAAAATGGTATCACGCAAAACGGCCCCGCACACAGGCGAAGCCCAAGGTAAAAGCTATTGTTTGCGATAGGAAAATGCGGTGACGGTCGCAGCCTCTAGTGTTTGCCGCCGTGGCTGTTGAGCCAGATATTGCGGCCCAGCATAAGCGCCAGCACCAGCGCGCTCACGTAGCCCATAAAGCCAATGACCGGGATACCAAACACAACCGGCTCGATGCGTGCGTAGTACACCACCGACGAACCGATAAACAGGCCGGCGATAACGATAGCCATCGACATGCGGTCGATAATTCCGCCCAGCTGTCGCAGTGCCTTATCGCTGCTCATGATCTGCGTGTTCACCTTAAGCTGGCCGCGCGTAAGCATGCGCGAAGCCAGCCCCAGGTACTCAGCCGCCTCGAGTGAGCCCTTCGCCGCGCGATAGCTGCTCGCGGCAAGATCGCGCCCCATGTCGCGCACGCGCGCATAGGTGCTTTTCTCGTTTTTAATGTGGGTTTGGATGATCTGGATCATGTTGACGTTGGGCATGTACTCGGTCAGCAAACCCTCGAGCGTCACCATGCCGCGCGCGAACATCGTCACCACGCTCGGCAGCTCAACATCGTTTTTGCGCGCCAGGTTTAGCAGCGAGGTCAAAAACTCGCCGATATCCAGGTCTTTAAGGTCGAGGCCCGCAAAGTCAGCCACGATAAAGTCAAGATCGGACAAAAAGGCCGAATGATCGAGCTCAGCCGAGTCGCCACGCGTCACGGCGAAGCGCAGGAGCGAATCCTTGAGCTTGGGCACGTCACCCTCGGCCACGGCGAAAATCATGTCCTTAACGATGCCACGATCGTGGCTCGACATGCGTCCGACCATGCCCAAGTCGATAAAGTAAACGATGCCGTCCTTGAGAATGATGTTTCCCGCATGCGGGTCGGCATGGAAAAAGCCGTCATCAAGCACCTGCGTCGAGTAGTCCTCGACAATCGCGGCACCGATCTTTTCCAAGTCATAACCCTCGGCCACCAAGCGTTCAGGATCGGCGATCGAAATGCCGTCGACGTAGTCCATAACCACCACGTGCTCGGTGCACAGGTCCAGATAGGATTTAGGGCACGTCACGCCATG
>CATZIG010000017.1 GCA_958419975.1 uncultured Collinsella sp. | reverse complement strand
CAGTATTTTTGCATAAACCGCTCCGCCAAATGCATACTTTGACGGGGCGGTTGCTTTTTGCCCACAGGTACCCCAGGGGGCGCCGTGCAAATTCCGGAGTATTCAGCATCCCGGGGTCCGCGGGCGCGGGGGCGGGGGTGCAAAACTGCGCTGAAAGCCCCGATTCTGAGTCCCAACGCCTCTAGAGCCGCTCGTTTTTTACAGGATGCGGCCCATGGTGCCTGCCTTTCGCCCAAAATCCAGTATGCAGGCACCCTCGGCTGCTGAATACTCCCAAAAATGCACGCCGCATCCTACCCCAGGCACCCGTAGCAAGAAGACGAATAGCCTCGGCCTCCCTAGTTACCGCAGGAGGCCCCAGGGCTTACCTCCCAAATCTTTCCGCAGGACGGAAGGACCCCGCCGCGCGAAGCGCACGGCGGGGTCCTGACATGTCCGAGGACGATTTGGGAGGTAAGCCCTGGGGCCTCCGATGGGGGCGGTTACAGCCGAGGCTATTCGTCGCCGAAGCTGATGCCCAACGCCTTGGCCTCGCGCACCAGGTCGCTCTGGGGGTCGACATACTTGAGCTTGCCGGCGACCTCCTCGAGCGGCATGTGACACATCTTGCCGTCACGCAGGGCAATCATGTAGCCAAACTCGCCGCGCAGGCAGCCGAGCGCCGCCTCGACGCCGCACTGGGTCGCAAAGATGCGGTCCTGGGCATCGGGCTGACCGCCGCGCTGCGTGTGGCCGGGGATGGCGACGCGGGTCTCGCGACCGGTCTTGGTCTCAATCTCCTTGGCGATGTCGTAGACAATCGACGGACTCGTGCGCTCGGCAAGCTTTTTCTTGTACTCCTTCTTGGGCAGCGCCGCGTCCTCCTTAGAGATGGCACCCTCGGCGACGGCCACGATGGTAAAACGGCTGCCGGTCTCCATGCGATGCTCGATGGTCTTGATGACGTTATCCATGTCGTAGGGAATCTCGGGAATCAAGATGACATCCGCGCCGCCCGCGACGCCGGCGTACAGCGGGATCCAGCCAACCTTGTGGCCCATGATCTCGATGACAAACACGCGGCCGTGGCTCGAGGCGGTAGTGTGGATGTCGTCGATGCACTTGGTGGCGACGTCGATGGCGCTCGTAAAGCCAAACGTCAGCTCGGTGCCCCAGGTGTCGTTATCGATGGTCTTGGGCAGGGCGATAACGTTGAGGCCCTCTTCGCGCAGGCGGTTGGCGGTCTTGGTGGAGCCGTTACCGCCCAGCATAAACAGGCAGTCGAGCTGCAGCTTATGATAGGTGTGGACCATCGCCGGCACCTTCTCGACACCATCGGCTTCGGGGGTATCCAGGCGCTTGAACGGCGTGCGGCTCGTGCCCAGGATGGTGCCGCCGCGGGTGAGGATGCCGCTAAAATCGGCGGGCGTCATGACGCGGAACCTGCTGTAGATAAGGCCCTGATAGCCGTCCTCAAAGCCATAAATCTCGATAGGCTCTTCGCTATTGGTCATAAGCGTTTTGACAATGCCGCGCATGGTGGCGTTGAGCGCCTGGCAGTCGCCGCCACTAGTAAGAAGACCGATTCTAAGCATGGTGAATCCTTCCGGGCAAGTTATAACATGCGCATAAGTTTACCCCCGCACACTGTTGATACGGGGGTAAAACGTGTTAGCTCAAATGTATGGAAATGTAAGCAACGTCAGGCCAGCGTAAGGACGACGGTGCCAGCTCCTTACAGCGCGAAGGCATCGATGTCGCCCCAGTGGCGGCGCAGCGTGATGGCGGCAGCGGGCTCGGTGTTGTCAAAGACGACCGACCACTGCGTGTTGCTGGTGATGTCTTCCGGATTGGGCTCTTGCGCCGCAGCGCGTAGGGCCTTCCAAGCGACTGCCTCGTTCTGGGCACCGACATGGGCGTCAAGGACATCGGCGATTGCGACGGCGCGCTCTTTACCATGGCCCAGCTCGCCATTCTTTTGGTTGGGCAGCACTTCGTCGCCATAGCAGGCATAGAAGTTCGTAACCTGGCGTACAGGAGTCGCTTTGAAAGCGCGGTCCGGATCGCGCGGATCCCACTCTACTACGCGCGCGTCACCGGCGGCGTCGTTGATAAAGAAGTGGTAATCGCGTCCTGCCATAGCGTGCATGTCGTAGGCGGAAAGCAGGTCGACAGCTTCTTGCGTGGTGGCGGCACGGTCGAGCACCAGGCGGATGGCGAGCGAGGTATTGATGGCGGGGCGTTGCGTGTCCTGGTCACAGGGCTTGGAATCCAGGGTGAGTACGGCAATGGACACGCCGCATTCGTTAACACCGTCGAGCTGGGCAAACGGGCCCATCAACGCCGCGGCGCGTCCGGTGATGGAGTCAAGCGGAGTGTTGGCGCCCAGGTTATTGAGGGCGGCAAACCCGATGGAAGCATAGCCGCCGCGTGGGTGATTGCGCACCAGCAGCGCCGAGGTGTCGTCCTTAAAGTCGTAATTGCGACCGGTGCGCACGCGGCCTTCGGCATCTACGGCGACAAAAGCGCTGCAGGCAAACTGGGGCGCCTGGACATGTGCCGGCACATCGGGCAGCACCTGCGCCACCACGGCATCGATGTAGGCCTGGTCGTCGCGCACGCCAGCGGCGATGATGCGATCAAGATCGTAGTCGTAGGCGATGTCGATTGCGTACAGGTCATAGCCATCCGCGTAGCCGGTCAAGCGTTTGAGCGACGCGGCGGACTTGATTTGCTTGTGATAAACGATACCGGTGGCAGCGGCAAGGCCGACGGCGACTCCCGCGACACCGCAGGCGATGGCAATGTTACGTGGCTTCATGACGGCTCCTCTCGTCCTGTTAGCGCAATTGTCGCAAAAGGAACGCGGGCATGATGGCTCAAGTTGGTGAGCGGCGCGGAATTAAGCACGGAATGAAGAGTGCGGCGCTGGCGTGGCGGGGTATGCTGGAGGGGACCATCAACCCAGCGAAAGGGGAGAGCATGACGGATCAGGAAACGCCCGAGCGCGCGCACGTGACGGCCGACGATATCGAGGCCGCCAACGACCTTATCGACTTTATCGAGGCATGCCCCAGCATGTTCCATACGGCGGCGACCATTATGGCCGAGCTCGACGAGGCGGGCTTTACCTACCTGCCCGAGAACGCGGCATGGGACATCGAGCCGGGCGGGCGTTATTACACGCAGCGCAACACCTCGAGCGTCGTTGCCTTTAAGGTGGGCGAGGACCTGGCTGCTACGTGGGGCGAGGACGGCGTTGCCGGCGACTATCATTTTCAGCTCACGGCGTCGCACAGCGATTCGCCGACGTTTAAGGTCAAGGCTGTGCCCGAGCTCGACGGCGCAGGCGAGACGCTGCGTCTGAACACCGAGGCCTACGGCGGCATGATCGACTACACCTGGTTCGATCGTCCACTGGCGCTCGCGGGCCGCGTGCTGGTGCGCGAGGGCGACCGTATTGAGAGCCGCCTGCTTGCCACCGAGCGCGAGGTTGCCATTATTCCGAGCCTTGCCATCCATATGAACCGTGGCGTTAACGAGAGCTTTGCTCCCAACCGAGCCGTTGACCTGTGCCCGCTCATCAGCGCCGGTGAACTCAAGCAGGGAGATTTTGACGCTCTGATTGCCGATGAGCTGGACGTTGAGCCCGAGCAAATTTTGGGCCGCGATCTGTTCCTGGTCAATCGTCAGGATGCGCGCATTTGGGGCTGGGCCGACGAGTTTATCTCGACGCCCAAGCTCGACGACCTGGCCTGCGCCTACACCTCGCTGCAGGCATTTTTGGGTGCCGAGAACGCGCGCGACGTTTCGGTCTTCTGCTGCTTCGATAACGAGGAGGTTGGCTCCGAGACCAAGCAAGGAGCCATGTCGACGTTCTTGGCCGACGCGCTGCGCCGCATTAACGGATCACTGGGCTTTGACGACGAGTCGTACCATCGCGCCCTTGCCGCCTCGATGCTCGTGAGCTGCGACAACGCGCATGCCGTGCACCCCAACCACGCCGAGAAGTGCGATGTTCGCAACCAGGTCGTACTCAACGGCGGTATTGTCATCAAGGAAGCCGCCAACCAGCACTACTGCACCGATGCCTTTAGCCGCGCGGTGTTCCAAGCCATCTGCGATGACGCCGACGTGCCCACGCAGGCCTTCGCCAACAAGAGCGATATGGCGGGCGGTTCGACCCTGGGCAACCTGTCGAACATGCAGGCGAGCATGCATGCCGTTGACGTGGGCCTGCCGCAGCTTGCCATGCACTCGAGCTACGAGACCGGCGGCGTGCGCGACGTGATGTACGCCATCCGCGCTCTCACCGCCTTCTACGAGCGCAACCTAACCATCAACGGCGCCGAAAGTGTGGAACTCTAAAATCTGCCAAAAAGGGACAGGTTTACTTTGGCAGGTTTTATTTGGGCAAATGCCGCAATGCCAACAGCTGGACAGAATTGTTATAACACCGCAGGTTGAGCAAACGTCAGCGAGCGATGTCCAGAGCGAACAAGTTGGCATGAAAAAGGCAAGGCATAGACCTTCTGGTCATGCCTCGCCTTTTGAATGACAAATTGTCGCTCTGGGCGGCGCGCAGCGTCGACCGGTCCGCCGTTCGTTAGAACGGCGGAACCCTAATGTTCAATCCAACAGCGCAGGGTCTCGCCGGCTTGCAGGTGACGCAGATTCTCCGCGGCAATGTCGACCACATTGTTGAGCGTGGCTGCCAGGTGGAACCAGCCGGAGACGTGTGGCGTGATGAGCATATTAGGCGCATCCCACAGTGGGCTTGTCTCAGGCAACGGTTCGGGGTCGGTGACGTCGACCGCGGCGCCGGCGAGATGTCCCGACTCCAAGGCGGCAACCAAGTCGTCGGCGACCACAAGGTCGCCGCGGCCGCCGTTGGCAAAGAAGGCGCCCGGTTTCATCGCGGCGAAGAACTCGGCGTTCGCCAGGCCGCGGGTCTCGGGTGTGCTCGGCATAAAAGATGCGACGACGTCTGCCTCCGCCAAGCGCTCAGACAGGGCATCCATGCCGTCCATGTCCTCAAACACAATGGGGTAGACGAGCGGATGGCGCTTGATGCCGCGGACGTGCGCACCCATGCCACGGCAGAGCGTGGCAAAGTGGCCGCCGATATCGCCCGCGCCCAGCACCAGCACGTTGGCGTTTTTGAGCGAGGTAACCGGCCCCAAATCCTTCCAGCGATGCTCACGCTGCAGATCGTGATAGCCGGGCAGACGCTTCATCATAGACAGCACCATGGCAAACATGTGCTCGCTCACAGCCTGGCCGTAGGCGCCCACCGAGCAGGAAAGCTTAGCGTCGGCTGGCACGGTGCCGGCGGCAAGGTAGTCGTCATAGCCGGCGGTCTGCAATTGCAACAGCTGGAGGTGCTCGCATGCCGTGAGCATGCCAGGGTCGATGTTGCCCAGGATCACGTCGGCATCGGCGACCTGCTCGCGCGTGGCGGCGTCGGGGCTCGTGTAGATAAAGTCCTCGCCCGGAGCGCTCGACTCAAGAATTGCGCGACGGCGGTCGTTGACGGGCAACAAAACCAGGATGTTCACAAGCAGTCCTCTCCGCTCGACCTGCCAAAAAGGGACAGGTTTATTTTGGCAGGTTTTATCAGGCAAAACGTTCAAATAAAAACGCCGGATGCAAGACGAGCGTACCCGTCAGCATCCGGCGCATCCGCAGCTACCAGCTGAGCAGCTCGTAACCGTCCTCGGTCACCACGAGCTGTACCTCGCACTGGGCCGAGTCGCTGCCGTCCTTGGTGCGCACGCACCAACCGTCGCCCTTGCTGATCTTGATGTCGGGCGCTCCGGCGTTGACCATGGGCTCGATGGTAAAGACCATGCCCGGAGCCATGATGGTGTCCACATCGGGCGCCTCGGTGGTAAAGCCCACAAACGGGTCCTCATGGAACTCCTTGCCAATACCGTGTCCGCCGTACTCGCGCACCACGCTAAAGCCGGCGTCCTCGACCGTCTTTTGCACGGCCTCGGCCATCACGGACAACGGCAGCCACGGCTTGACGGCGGCCAGACCCGCCTCCACGCTGGCACGGGTGACCTCGACCAGGCGCCGGCGCTCGGCCGAGACCTCGCCGATGCAGAACATGCGGCTCGAGTCGCTAAAGTAGCCGTCTAGGATCGTGGAGCAGTCCACGTTGATGATGTCGCCCTCGTGCAGGACGTCCGTATCGCAGGGGATACCGTGGCAGACCACGTCGTTGATCGAGGTGCACACGCTCTTGGGATAGCCCTCGTAGTGGAGGTCGGCCGGCGTGCCACCGTGCTCGACGGTGTAGTCGTAGATCATCTGGTCGATCTGGTTGGTGGTCATGCCAGCGGCGATGTGCTCGCCTACGTAGTCGAGCACGCCCACATTGATGGCGGCCGAGCGTTTGATGCCCTCGATGTCGGCGGGCGTCTTGTAGAGCGTGCGGGGCAGAACCTCCCAGCCCTCCTCCCACAGGCGCTCGAGGCGCTCGTCAAAGGCGCTATGACATTTCTTATATTTTTTGCCGCTGCCGCACCAGCAAGCGTCGTTGCGGCCGGGTACGGGTCCTTTGTCATACATGGCTAACTTCCTTTCATCCGCAGCTAGTATAGCCCACCCATGCGCCCATAAAAGTTGCGGTGATATAGTTCCGATTTAAGCGGTTTAACAGCACAAATAGGAACTATATCACCGCAACTGATGGGGCGGGATGGCGGACACTGGCTGCTGCGTGGTTTTGCTAGTAGCTCACCTGGCAGGGAATGCCGAGGGCTTGGACGCGCGCGGCAATGGCGTCGAGCACCTCGGGCGCTGCTTTGGCAAGGCCGACGATCGGTGTCTCGCGCGCTACCGTGTAGATGGTCGCCTCCTGCGGGCGAATGCGATCAAGCGCCGCGAGCCAGGGGGCAACGTACTCCTCGCCGGTGTTGTCAATGGGCTTGCCTTGATACTCGCCGGTCAAAAAGATCGTCTGGATAATAACGTGACCGTCAAAGCTTGCGAACGTCTCAATCTGGTGCTCGACGTCGTAGGGGCCAACAGGCTGGTCGAGCAGCTGGATAAATGCCGGGTCGACGGTATCGAGCTTAAGAATGTTGTCGTCGACCATCATGAGCGCATTGTGTACCTCGGGGCGGTCGGCGCGCGTGCCGTTGGAGAGCACGGCAATCTTGGAGTTTGGGGCCAGCTGGTCGCGAAGCGCGACGGCACCGGCGATGGCCTGAGGAAACTCCGGTGCGGCGGTGGGCTCGCCGTTGCCTGCGAAGGTGATCACATCGGGGAGCTCGCCCTCGGCTGCCATCTCGCGCAGCTTTGCCTCGAGCGCGTCGAGTACCACGGCAGCTGTGTTGTACGGCTCATGGCAGGGGCGCTCGGCGTTGAGGCCGTTTTCGCAGTAGATGCAGTCGAACGTGCAGATTTTGCCGCTGGCCGGCATCATGTTGACGCCGAGCGAGAGACCAAGGCGACGGCTGCGAACGGGCCCAAAGATGGGGCTGGCATTCAAAAACGTAGACATAGGCATATGCTCCTCAAGACAATTGTGCCTAAGCATAGCATCGGCTCCAAAGCAGGGTGCGGGCTCTTGCTTTACAAGTTTCGTTTTTTCACGTCGCTCATTATGCCGTGCCATGAAAAGCCTCGGGTCGGGTAAAGTTAATCTGTTAACAAGGTGTAAGGCAATGCGGGTCCATCCAACCGCACTGACGTGCAACTGGATGAGCATTGATGATGGGGGCACAACATGGATTTTACGGTCGAGAATGCGGGCACCACGATTGCCTGTCGCGAATATGCCGGCCCGGATGTGTCGCCTGATACTCCTGCCTTGGTGTGCGTGCACGGCGCTTGTGTCGACGGCACATTTTTCGACGGCATCGCATGTGAGCTCAGTCGCAACTACCGCGTAATTGCCTATGACCGCCGCGGCTGTGGCGGCAGCAGCGAAGCGGCAGACGGCAGCTATGATCTTGCCGCTCAGGCCGCCGACCTGCAGGCCGTGATCGAACACGTTGGCGCTCCGACAAATGTGCTTGCGCACAGCGCCGGTACGTTGGTGGCGCTGGAGCTTCTTCGCACCGAACCCCATCTCGTCGCCCGTGCGATTCTGCATGAGCCGGCTGTGTCGGCCGAAGGCGTCGGCATGGGCGCAGCTCCGATTTTGCTCGATATGATTGCGGCTGGAAAGGTTTCAAGGGCGCTTCGGCTTTTCTTGGGAGCTCTCGGCGACTTGGACCCCGAGGCTCCTGGGACGACCGAAGCGGAAGCCAAGCATGCCCTGCGCAATGGTCGTTGCTTTATGGCCAATGAATACGGAACAAATATGACATATGCTCCCGACTGGGAGCGCGCCCGCGAATCAAAGGCGGTGTCGGCTGTGTTTTTGGGCGAGCTTTCGGTCGGTACACCCCGCGAGGCTGGTACGCGAGTGGCTGCCGAATATCTCGATTGCCCCCTTGTGACGATCCCGGGCGCGCATAACGGTTTGCGCGATCGCCCCGTTACGGCGGCAAACGCCGTTCGCGATGTCTTGGAGCGTTAGCACGCTCGATGACCTGCGGGGAGGGGGACTGTTGGCGTTTCGTCATTGTTAACGAATGCGCCAATAACCACGCGCCCGCGGTTCCATTACCACCGTTTGCCAGGTCATAAAAATGTAACAGCATTCACGTGCTTACCTGCATCGGCAAGGTGTTACCCTTGTAGCATTTGGAACCCACCGCTACCATGCGAAACTATCGAAAGGGCCCCATATGCTCAATAATCACGAGGTCAATCTAACCGACGAGGAGGCTGCCGCTGAGGTCGCCCGCGTCGCGAAGACCTACCCCGTGGTGCGTTTGCTGTCGGCCGATCAGATTAAGAGCGAGCCTAACTGCCTGCTCGCCGGCAATCGGTGCCCTTGTCTGCGCCAGTCAAGTCTTGAGGCCTTGGCAGGTTCCGATGATGTATCGGAGCAGCTGCTCAATGATGGTACCGAGTACCGCGCTCGCCTGCGCCCTCTGAAGGTCGAGGGCGAGCCTCACGTCCTGCTGATGGTGCGTCCGATCGATGAGCAAGAGGCTGCAGAAGAGGACCTTGTCTACACCGACGTGCTGACGGGTGTGCGCAATCGCCGATATTACGAGGAAAAGCTCCGTAGCGCCCGCATGAATGCCGGCGTTGCGGTGATCGACCTTGATGATTTTAGGGTCTTCAACGATACGTGTGGCCGTCATGCCGGCGACCTTGCGCTCGGTGCTGTGGCGACAGCCATACGCAGCGGAATTCGTTCGACTGACGAGCTTGTACGCTATGGCTGCGACAAGTTTGTGGTCGTCATGCCCAATATTCCCTCCGATGACTTCACCCGTCGCCTGCACCAGGTGTCCGATGCCGTTCATGCCACGATTATTCCGGGCCATGAGTACGTGAGCTTGACGGCATGTGTTGGTGGTGTTCGCATTCATGGCGAGACGGTCGATGAGGGCGTTGGCCGCGCTGTCCAGTTATTGAGCCGCGCTAAGGCAAAAGCCGGTACGGTCGTGACCGACGCCAATTCCATCGAAGCCTTCCAAAGCGAAAAGCCTTTGGTGCTTATTGTCGATGACTCCGACATGAACCGAGCGATTCTCAACGAGATGCTCAAGGACGAGTATTGCATCCTCGAGGCCGAAAACGGTCGTACGGCGCTCGATATGGTCGACCGCTATGGCGATGAGTTGTCGCTCGTGCTGCTGGACATTGTCATGCCGGGCGTGAGCGGCTTTGAGGTGCTGGCCGATCTGTCGCGCCGATCGGTTGTTGACAATCTGCCTGTCATCATGATTTCGAGCGAAGAATCCGACGATGTGGTTCTGCGTGCATACGAGCTGGGCGCCTCGGACTATATCAGCCGCCCGTTTGACGCCCGTGTCGTGCGCCGTCGTGTAAGCAACACTATCCGTCTGTACGCCAAACAGCGCCGCCTGACGAGCCTGCTGTCCCAGCAGTACAACGAGCGCGTCAAGAACAGTCGCATGCTCATCGACATCATGGCCGGCGTCATGGAACTTCGCAATGGCGAGAGCGGCAGGCACGTTACGAATATCGAAAAGCTGACCGAGCTGCTGCTTGGCTGTCTGGTCCAGCGTAGCGACACCATTTCCCTCGACAACGAGGAACGCTCCACGATTGCCCTGGCTTCGGCGCTGCACGATATCGGCAAGATGGCGATTGACGATGCGATTCTCAACAAACCCGGACGCCTTACGTCCGAGGAGTTCGAGATTATGAAGACGCATACCACGATGGGCGCCGACATGTTGCTTGAGCTGGGCCGACATCACGTCGGCAATGCGCTTATGGAATATGCGTACCAGATTGCGCGTTGGCACCACGAGCGCTGGGACGGCAAGGGCTATCCCGATGGCCTTAAGGGCAACCAGATTCCCATCGCCGCACAGGTGGTTTCGGTGGCCGACGTGTACGATGCGTTGACGAGCGTGCGTGTGTACAAGGACGCTATCCTGCACAAGGAGGCTATCCAGATGATCCTGGACGGTAAGTGCGGCACCTTTAACCCGCTGTTGCTCGACTGCCTGCTCGAGGTGCAAGACCGTATCGCTGAGACGTTGGCGCGCCCCGCCGACGTTGTCGCGTTTCCTACGATTTAGTTTGACCAAAGGAGTTTTAATCCATGATTTCCATGCGTGAGGCGTATGAGAAGATCGGCGCCAATTATGATGACGCGTGCGCTCGGCTGATGGGCGAGGAAATGCTTGCCCGCTTTGCCCTCAAGTTTTTGGATGACGAGAGCATGGACAAGCTGGAGGCCGCCATGGCGGCAGGAGACGCCGAAGGTGCGTTTATGGCAGCGCACACGCTCAAGGGCGTGAGCCAGAACCTGGGATTCGATAATCTGTACGAGCCGGCGGTCGTGGTAACCGAAGCGCTGCGCGGCGCCGATGCCGTTGACGGCGCCCGCGAGAGGATGCATGCGTTGCAGCAGCAATATGCGGCTACGATGTCGGCCCTGCGCGAAGCGGCCGAATAAGAGCTTGCGAGCCTTGGGTTGCGTGCCGGCCACATATAGGTAAAAGGGCGCCCCGCCGGACCATGTGGCCGGCGGGGCGCCCTTTTGTGTTGTGCTGTCCGTGAACTAACGGGCCTGCTTAACCTTTGCCGCTGCCTCGACAAATGACTTCCACAGGTTAAAGTCAGTCTCGAGCGTCTGCCAGGTGTACTCGGGATGCCATTGCACGCCCAGGCAGAAGGGTTGACCTTCGACTTCGATGCACTCGGGCACGCCATCGGTTGCCTTGGCGACCAGACGCGTGCTCTTGCCCAGGCGATCGACGCAGCAGTGGTGCGCCGAGTTGGTCTGGATCAACCTGTGCCCGCCAACCGCGCGCTCCAGCAGCGAGCCCGGCACGACCTCGACGGGATGCACGGGGTCGTTGAGCACGTGGGTATGGCGCCACTGCGTGCGGCCCTCGCGAGCACCCAGGCTCGGCACGTCCATGCACAGGGTGCCGCCGGTGGCGACGTTGAGCAGCTGCGTGCCGCGGCAGGTGGTAAAGAGCGGCTTTTTGGCGCGGAGCACCTCGCCGACCAGCTTAAACTCAAAGCTATCGCGGATCTCGCAGCAGAGGGTGGGGTCGTAGGGTCGATCATCGCCCCAGCGTTTGGGATTGACATCGGGGCCGCCGGGAATGGCGATGCCGTCGGCGATATCGACGTAATGACGGATGACCTCAATGTCCTCGGTGATGGACATCTGCAGCGGCAGGCCGCCAGCGGCAAGGATGGCATCGACAAAGACACTTGCGATTTCCTCGTTGGGGGAGAGCATCTCGGTTAAAAACGGCTCTGCCTCTTCCCAGCGCGGTGCGACGAGGATGAGTGGGCGGTCGGTGGGGGCGACGTCGATGTGCGGGGTGTAGGACGATGAAGTACGGGTTCCGATCATAGGTATAACTTTCGAATTCAGATGAACATGACGAGCGGGCGCGGTAATTGGGTTAGTGGCCCTTGATGGAGTTGAGGAAGTCCTGGGCGCGCTTGGTCTGGGGGTGGTCGAAGAACTCGTCGGGCGTGCCGGTTTCCACGATCTGGCCGTCGGCCATAAACACGACGCGGTCGGCCACGCGGCGGGCGAAGTTCATCTCGTGCGTGATGACGATCATCGTCATGCCCTGCTGGGCCAAGCGCACCATGACCTCGAGCACCTCGTTGATCATTTCGGGATCGAGGGCGCTTGTGGGCTCGTCAAAGAGCATGGCCTTGGGCTGCATGGCGAGTGAACGGGCGATGGCCACGCGCTGCTGCTGGCCGCCCGAAAGCTGTGCGGGTACCTTGTCGGCCTGCTCGGCCACGCCCACGCGGCTCAGCAGGTCCATGGCGCGCTCACGGGCCTCCTCCTTGGACACGCCCAGCACGTCGACCGGCCCCAGCATGACGTTCTGCAGTACCGTCATATGTGCAAACAGGTTGAACTGCTGAAACACCATGCCCAGTTCGGCGCGCATGCGGGCAAGGTCCTTGCCTTCCTGCGGCAGGGGCTCGCCCTCGATGAGGATCTCGCCCGAGTCGATAGTTTCCAGGCGGTTGATGGTGCGGCACATGGTCGACTTGCCCGAGCCCGAGGGACCGATCACAACGACGACCTCGCCACGGTCGACTGAGAGATTGATGTCGTTGAGGACGTGCAGATCTCCGTAGTGCTTATCGACGTGCCTGAGCTCGATCAGCGGCTGATTGCCGGTGGAAGAGGTGCTCTGTGCCATGGTGCTCGGCTCCTTATGACTCGAAATGGTAAAGCGTTAGCGGATGATGGTCGCGCCGGTCTTGTGCGAAACGTAGACGGCGGCCTTGTTGATCGCGACGTTGATGAGGATGTAGATGACCGCGATAACCAGGTAGACCGACACGAGGGCGTCGTAGTTGGTAATGAGCACGCGGGCGTTTTGCATTAGGTCGGGGTAGCTCACCACGTAGGCAACGGTGGTGTCCTTGACTACGACCACAAGCTGCGAAATCAAGGACGGAATGATAAACCGTATAGCCTGCGGCAACACGATTTTAAAGGTGATTTTAGCTTTGGAGAGACCGAGTGCCTGGGCTGCCTCGACCTGACCGCGCGGCACGGCGTTGACGCCGGCGCGGAAGATCTCGGCAAGTACACCGGCTGCAGCAAGCGCGACGGGAAGCGTGAGCATCCAAAACGACGGCAGTGCGATCTTGTACTGGGGCAGCACCAAAAAGAAGAAGTAGATGAACAGCAGGCTCGGCACGCCGCGGAAGAAATCGGTGAGCACGCGGCAGACCAGCTGCAGCGGCTTGATGCCGCTGGTGCGGCCGAGCATAAGGGCTAAGCCCAGTACCAGCGCAATGACGCCGGCGGTGAGTGCGACTTTAACGGTGCCCTCAAAGCCGGCAAGCAAGAACTTCCAGGTGGTGAGGTGCGTAAAGAAATACCAATAGTGGACCGAAAGCTGGCCGGTCACATAAAAGCGCTGCAGTACCAGAGCGATGAGCGCGGCCACGGCAACGAGCGAAATGGCGGTGCCGATGCGAATCTTGGCGCGCATCTTGGGGCCGGGAGCCTCGTAGAGCGCATCGCGCATGGTGAGTGCAGGGGAGGAATGCTTGCTCATCGGAGGATCCTCACCTTCTTATCGATGTAGTTGCCAATGTGGCTCACCACAAAGGCCGTGCCCAAGTAGCCGAGCGCCGAGATAAAGAACGCGGCGACGCCGCCGAGCGAGCGCGTGTTGATGTAGCTCACCACGCCGGTGAGTTCCTGCGGCTTAAGCGGCACCTGACTGCCGAGCGCGGTGGTGAGCATGACGGCGATAAAGAGGTTGGTCATGGGTAGCACGCTCGAGCGCAGCGCCTGCGGAATCACGATCTTGGCGAGGATACGGCTGAAGCTCATGCCGAGCGAGCGGGCGGCTTCCACCTGACCGACGCCGACGGTGTTGATGCCGCTCATAAAGTTCTCGGAGCCAAAGGCCGAGCCCAAAAGGACCGTAGCGACGATAACGCAGGTGCGGTAGGGCAGGACGACCTTGAGCGGCGGCAGCGCATAGACGACGATGATGAGCAGCGCAATGCCGGGGATGTTACGGAAGACCTGGACATACAGGTCGCCAAAGACGCGCAGCGGCTTGAGCGGCGACACGCGCATCACAGTGACAGCAACGGCCAGCACCATGGCGATGGCAAACGACTCAAGCGTCATGCCCCAGGTTGCTAGCAGGGCGTCGATATAGTTCTGGCCATAGAGCGACCAGAGCTCGGAGAGACTCATGCGGACCTCCCGCCGATAAGGAAAGGGGCTCCCGTGTGTACGGAAGCCCCGACAACTCAGTGAGGAAACAGTTTATCGCAATAAAGCGCATCGTGCGTTTCCATATGGTTTCGTTGCGGCCGTTACCAGGCTCGCTGCCTAGGCGCCGATCTCGGGCAGCTCGGGAACATTGGTGTCGCCCGTACGGTCACCGATGCAGATCTGCCACAGCTCAGTCCAGGTGCCGTCGTCCTCGATCTTCTTAAGGAAGTCGTTGACAAAGGCGACGCCGTCGGAATCGAGCGGCAGACCGATGCCATAGGGCTCCTTGCTGCCGAAGGGCTTGCCGGCGATTTTGTACTTACCAGGCTCGCGAACCAGGGCGCTCTGCTGCATGTTGTTATCGATGACGTAGGCGTCAACGCGGCCCTGCTGGAGTGCCTGGCGGGCCTCCTCGTCGGTCTTGAACTCCTGCTGGCTGGCCTTGGGGGCGAACTCCTCCAGGATGGCGGGGCCGTTGGAGCCGGACTGGACAGCGACGTTCTTATCGGCCAGGTCGTCGACGCTCTTGATGTCGTCGTTGTCGGCGAGCACCAGGATAGCCTGCTGGGTGTAGTAGTAGGGGCCGGCAAAGGAGACGAGCTTCTTGCGCTCGTCGGTGATGGTGTAGGTGGCAAAGACGGCGTCGACCTGGCCGTTCTGCAGGACGGACTCGCGCGTGTCCGAGGTCACCTGGGTGATCTCGACCTTGTTCTCGCCCAGGATGTAGTTGGACAGGAGCTGCGCGATACCGGCATCGAAGCCACGGGTCTTGCCGTCCTTCTCGTTGAGGAGGGAGAAGAGCGTGGAAGTCTGGACGCCACCGATCTTAAAGACGCCGGCGTCCTTGACGGCCGTAGCCCAGGTGCTGGCGGCGATGGCATCGTCATCGGCCTTGGGGCCGTTGTCGACGAGCTTGTCGAATGCCTTAGCGTCGAGCGTGGTGGAAGCCTCGGTATCATTGGAGCTCTTGGAGGAGCCGGCGGCGGAACCCTTGTCGGCCTCGGCGCTGGTGTCGGAGCAGCCGGCAAGACCAAGGCCGGCGACGGTTGCGAAGGTGGCGGCAACGAAGCCGCGGCGGTCGAGAACGACCTGCTGGGAGAGGTTCTTGCTCATAGTAGAACACCTTTCTCAATAAAATCCCTAGCGGTTGAGTAGAGTTATACCCTATTGCGCTCAGACGGGTCAACACGAAATAACTCAGAAACATACTTACCTTATGGGTAATTCTACCTACCAAAAAGGGACAGGCACCTTTGTGGTGGTTCTTGCAGATGTGACGGCCTGCCTCGCTGCTTTGTCTCAATCTGTAACATCTGGACGGCCAAAAGGTCTCTACCTGTTACAGATTGAGACAAAGGTCTGGGACTAAGACGTCTTATCTAGATCTGTAACAGTTAGACGGTAATTCGGGCCCTAGATGTTACAGATTGAGATAATTGAGCTGTGAAAACAAAAACCTCCGCAGGGGTGCTTCCCCTGCGGAGGTTTTCTTACTCGTTCAGCAAGCGTACGGCTTCGGCAGCCATATTCTCGACCGTCATGCCGTTCTGGGCGAGCAGCTCGTTGGGGTCGTAGCGGTCGGGGAAGCCCTTGGCGATGCCGAAGGTGCGCGTGCGCACAGGTGTGCAGGCCAGATAACATGCCACGCGCTCGCCCCAGCCGCCGTCCAAGATGCCGTCCTCGAGGGTGACGACAACGCGATGCTCGGCGGCAAGGCTGTCGAGGAACTCACGGTCAAGCTCGGTTGCAAAGCGCGGGTTGACGAGCGTGGCCTCGATACCGTACTCGGCAGCCAAGCGGTTTGCCACGCGCTCGCCCAGCTCAAAGAAATCGCCGAGCGCGAGCACAGCAACGTCGCGACCCTGGCGCACCACGTTGTAGCGAACGGTGCTGTAGTCGGCGTCTTCGGCGGGCGCCAGATCGGGACGGCTTACCAGGCCAATACCAGGCACACGAATCGCCACGGGATGCTCGCGGTGGTCGAGCGACCAGCTCAGCATGGACAGGTATTCCTCCATGCAGGAAGGCGCCAAATAGTGCATGTTGGGAAGACCGCCCAGCATGGAAATATCAAAGAACGAGAGGTGCGTCTCAGACGTGGTGCCAAAGATCGACGCGCCAAACACCAAGATGGTTGCGGGGGCGTCGTTGAGGCACAGGTCGTGCCACAGCTCGTCGTAGGCACGCTGCAAAAACGTGCCGTACACGCCAAAGACCGGCTTGGCGCCCGAGCGCGCAAGCGCGGTGGCGAAGGTCACGGCGTGCTCTTCGGCAATGCCCACATCGACGAACTGTTTGTCGGCGGCAGCGCGAAGCTCGGGTGTAAAGCCCATGATGTAGGGCGTTGCGGCCGTGATGCCCACAACCTGCGGATCGCGCTTGATGGCGGCGCTGAGCGCCTCGCCCGTAATGTCGGCATAGGTGCGCGGCGCAGGCTCGCTCGGATGGCCCGGGCAAAGTTTGCGGCCGGTTGCCATATCGAAGGGCCCCACATGGTGCCAGCGCTCGGGGTCGCTCTGGGCCGGCTCAAAGCCCTTGCCCTTGGCGGTGGAGACGTGCAGCACGATGGGATGATCGATATTGCGCAGTTCCTGCAGCGCGTCGACCAGGGCCAACACGTCGTTGCCGGCGTCCAAATAACGGTAGTCGAGTCCCATCGCGCGGAAAACGTTGCGCTCACAGGTGCCGTTGCTGGCACGCAGCTCGGCCAGATTGCGATACAGGCCGCCATGGTTCTCGGCAATGGACTGGTCGTTATCGTTGACGATGATGATCAGGTTGCTGTCGAGTTCGGCGGCATTGTTGAAGCCCTCAAACGCCAAGCCGCCCGAAAGCGAGCCGTCGCCAATGATGGTGATGACGTTGTAGCTGTCGCCCGCCAGATCGCGGGCGTGTGCCAAGCCGCAGCCCAGGCTCACCGAGGTCGAGGTGTGGCCCATGGCGAACAGGTCGTGCTCGGACTCGTCGGGATTGGCAAAGCCAGAAGCCTCGCCAAAACGTTCCGGATCGATATAGGTATACGCGCGCCCGGTCAGCGCCTTGTGGGCGTAGGTCTGGTGCGAAACGTCAAAGACAATCTTGTCGATAGGGGAGTTAAACACGCGATGAAGCGCAACCGTAAGCTCAACGACGCCCAGGTTGGGGGCAACGTGTCCGCCGACAGCGGCGGAGCTTTCGAGGATGGCGTGGCGAATCTCGCCGCAGAGCAGCGGAAGCTCGGCGCGGTCGAGAGCCTTGACGTCCTCGGGCGTTGTCGTTTGCGTAAGCAGCATCGTTGTGGGTTACTCCATGCGAATCGAGCGCCGGCGCTCCCTCGGCCGACACAATTGCACAAGACAGTCTCGCACATTTTGGCGTTTGATATGTGACGGCGGCGCGGTAATTCGACAACTGGTGGGGCAAAACGTTTTGTCCGATGCCATACTGATAGATTCGATGATGATTTTTTCAATACGTGCAGGCCGTGGCTTGCCGCCGTGAGCCGCTGGAAGGAGGCAGCATGTCCGACGCCGTTCGTGCCGAGAAAATCGCGCACGAGGTCGACGATGCCGCCCGCCAGCTCGCCCAGGCGGGCCGCTTGGACCTGACGCGCGAGTTTATCCAGCATGGCGACGTGACGGTCTATGCACATGTGACCTCGGTGGCACGGGCAAGTCTGTCCTTTGCCGAGCACTTGGGCCGTGCTGGCATTTCGATCGACCGTGCCTCGCTGCTGCGCGGGGCCTTGCTGCACGACTACTTTCTCTATGATTGGCACGACCCCGACCCGAGCCATCGACTGCACGGATTTCGACATCCGTTTTTTGCCCTGGCACGTGCGGAGGAAGATTTTGAGCTGACGCCGCGCGAACGGAATATTATCGTGCGGCATATGTTTCCGCTGGTGCCAGTGCCGCCGACGTGTCGTGAGGCTTGGATTGTATGCCTGGCAGATAAATGGTGCGCTCTGCGCGAGACGGTCGCCGGTCGTCTGCGGCGCAAGGACGAGGCGGACGATGACGTGAGTAAAGCATCGAGCGAAAAGAGGAGAGGGTAGACGGTGGAAACCGCGATTGATATGGCGTTTGGCGGCGCGACGCTTGCCGCCTGCCCACTCTCGGCACTGGTGCTCTCGTTTGCCTTTTACGGGTTTTGCGGTTGGGCATGGGAGTCGACAGTATGTGCCATGCTCAATCACGGACGATTTGCCAACAGCGGCTTTTTGCTGGGGCCGTGCTGCCCAATCTATGGCGTGGGCGGCATTGCCTGCTGGCTGCTGTTGCGCGGGATTCCGGATGCCTCGAGCCAGTTTGTCGCTGCAGCACTCGTATGCAGCGTGATTGAGTATAGCGTAGGCGTGCTGTTGGAAAAAACAACGGGCGCTCGCTTTTGGGACTATTCGCACCTGCCGTTTAACCTGCACGGACGCATCTGCCTGTACTGGGCCTGCGCGTTTGGCCTGGGTGCGTTGTGCATTTGCCGTTTAGTGGAGCCGGCATTGCTGGGGCTGCTTGGCCATCTGCCGGTGCTGATTGTGCGGCTGTCCGCCTTTATCGTCGCGGTCGCGATGATGGTCGACGCGGTGTGCTCTTTGGCCAGCTGGCGCCGCCTGTCCGATCAGCTGGAGCGTGTGCGCGCCGACCTTGCCGACCGCATCAATGAGTCGCTTGCCGATGCCTCGGACTCAATGCTCGAACGTATTCCCGATTCTACGATTGATTCGGTGGCACAGACGCACATCCGTAGCCGTGCC
>CATZIG010000016.1 GCA_958419975.1 uncultured Collinsella sp. | reverse complement strand
AGATAAGCCCAAAGTGTTCGAGCGCGGTGACGACGCCGCCGTGGTCGAAGCTGTCGGTTACGTAGTCGGCCTTTTCCTTGAGGAAGTCCGGCGCGTTGCCCATGGCGATGCCAACATCGACCGCCTCCATGAGGGCGATGTCGTTGCTCGCGTCGCCGATGCCGTATACGGTTCCGTGGTCTGGTCCCAGGGCGTCAAGCACAGCCTTGATTCCGGCCCGTTTGGTGCACTCGCGCGGCGAGATTTCTGTGACCTCGAGCTCGAGCTCGTTGAGGCAGAGCAGAGGTCCAAGCTCTTCATCTTGGGCGATGCGGTTGGCAAGTGGTGTGGACATAAGAATTTTATAGGCGTTGTAGTGCTCAAGTTGCGTGACGGCGTCGCCCACGGTGCGTGCGTATCCGTACGTCTCGGGGGCATCTGCACTCATGCGCACGACGCGATCGATGCCCTCAAAGCGAATGACCTCGCCCGATTGCTCGAGATAGGGGGCGAGGCGCTGTAACATGCCGGGGCTTATGGCAGCGTTTCGCACGACGCGCCCCTCGAGTTCGGCGTAACCGCCCGCGAGGCACACGACGCCTGCCCACGGCAGTTCGAGCAGCTTGGGATGGATGCAGCTGAGGGTGCGCCCCGTACAGATAAAAGCTTTGTTGCCGTTGGCGACAAACGTGCGAATTGCCTGTGCAACCGTCTCGTTGGGATAGGGGGAAAGATCTCGCTCGCCCTCGGGGAGCTCTTGGGCAAGTTTGGGATCTTGCCAGGCGAGCGTACCGTCGATGTCGAAGAAGCAGACATTGCCATACTTTTTGGCGCCATCGCCGGCATGAAAAGGCGAGGCGGCGAATGCAAAACCCGGTTCGAGTCCCATAATCTGATCAAAGTGTTCTTTGACGCGGGGTACCGAGATGCCGATGATTACCTGAGCGGTCTTGCCGGTGACGATGAGGCCTTTGGCACCCGCTGCGACAAAGGTCGCATTGTCCGCGACGATGGAGGGATCCACGACTTCGACGCGCAGACGCGTGGCGCAGTTGGTTGCGCCCGCAATGTTGGAGACGCCGCCCAGAAGCGTCACAACCTGCTCGGCGAGGAGATGATCTTGTGAGGCTTGGTTGCCGGAAGCGCCGGTTTTGGATGAGCGCTTTTCGTCAACGTCGTTTCCCGTCAAGCGTGAGAGCGCCGCGTTGCTGGCGATATGGTCCTCGCGTCCCGGGGTTTTAAGGTCAAAGGTCAGGATAAGACCTCGAAAGCTCAGAAAGAAGATGACGCTAAAGATGAGTCCGATTCCGAGTGCCAAAAGGTAGGAGCCGGCATGCGCCCGCATGAGCGGGATAAAGTTGAAGGCAGCCATTTCCATAAAGCCGCCCGAGAAGATGCCAACGACGCCAAAGAAGTTCATAGTCATGGCGAGGCAGGAAGATAGGGCGGCATAGAGCAAAAAGAGCCCGGGATAGGTGAACATAAAGAGAAACTCGAGCGGCTCGGTGACGCCGCAGACCGCCGAAGCGACGATGGCGGGCAGAAGGATGGCCTTGAGGCCAGCGCGGCGTTCGGGCTTGGCGGTGGTGTAGAACGCAACGGCGATGGCAGGAAGGCCAAAGAGCTTGACCCAGCCGGTGGCGGTGAAACCAGCCCACGGCGCAAGCTCATTGAGGGGGCGCGTGCTATGGGAGAGAATGGGGAGCAAATTGGTCCACGTGGCGTAGATACCGTCGTTAATAACTAAATTGTCGTAGTAGATAGGCATGTAGAGCAGGTGGTGCAGCCCCATGGGCTCGAGTGCTCGCTCCAAAAACGCAAAGATACCCACGGCGAGGGGGCCGACGCCCACAAGTGCGTGGCGCAGCGTTTCGGTCGCTGCGTATACGAAGGGCACGATGGCGGCCGAGATGGCGGCAAGGGCGAACACGGCAAAAAAGCTGATGAGGTAGACCAGCGAGGAACCCGAGAAGGTGCCGAGCCAATCGGGGACCTTGGCATCGTAGAAGCGGTCATGGATGGCGACGACGGTTGCCGATACCGCTAGCGGGCCGATAATGCCGGTGTCGAGCGTCTTGATGCCGTCGATGATGGTAATGCCGCTAGCGGGGGTCAAAGACGACGGGTACTTAAGTCCAAGGTTGTCTCCGCTTAGCTTGATGATCTCGCTCAAAAAGAAGCAATAGGCAAAATAAGCCACGAGCGCCTCGAGGCAACAACGTGCCGGTTGCTTTTGGGCAAGGCCGATGGGCAGCGCTACGGCAAAAAGGAGCGGAAGTCGCTTAAAGACCGTCCACGAGCCGCGCTGAATGATAGTCCAAAAAACGTACCAAGGGGTTCCGTATACGGCGAGGTCGCCGACGATATCCGCAGACGTTGCGAGGGCGGAGACGCCGACCATAAGGCCCGATATGGAAAACAACATGGCGGGCGCGAACATTGCCCCGCCAAAGCGTTGGATTTTTTGTAGCATGTTCTGCCTCCCGTATATCGAGGCGCGTTGCGCGTGGTGAAACGTTTAAACAATGGATTCATTGTAGAGGACCAGACGATTGTCGTACCGGCAGTTTTGAGCGAAACCGGTTTGGGCGCGACAGAAACCGTCAACGGTTAAATCCTGTCGCTTTGCCGATAATCGGTTTAAACAACTTTAAGAAATGCTATGCTGCCTAGCCATACATATTCATTAGAGGTGAAGTCATGCCAAAAGCGATATACGAAGGAATCTACCGAGAAATACGCTCGCGCATCATTAACGGGACCTATGCGTTTCAGGAGATGCTGCCAACCGAAGCCGAGCTGACCGCGGAATTTGGCTGCACGCGCAATACCGTCCGCCGCGCTTTGAGCATGCTGGCCGACGGGATGTTTGTGCAGCCCATACACGGCAAGGGCGTGCGCGTTATTTGGCTTAAGGGCGAAACCGACATGTTGGGCGCACTCGAAGAGGTTGAGTCGTTTGGCGAGTTCGCAAAACGCAACAATGCCGTTGCTTCGACCGAGGTCAAGTCTTTTGAACATCTGGTGTGCACCGAGCAACTTTCTCGACGCTTGGGATTTAAGACAGGTGAGCAGTTGATTCGCGTGGTGCGCGTCCGAAGCCTTAACGGCAATGCGCGCCAAGTAGACCATGGCTACTTTTTGGAGTCGATCGCCAAGGGCCTGACCCCCGAGATCGCGGCAGATTCTATTTACGGCTATCTGGAGCACAAGCGCGGTGTCAAAGTGATGGCGAGCCGTCGTACGGTGAGTGTCGAGCTCGCCAACGATGAGGACTGCAGCTATCTTGACCTCGGCAAATACAACTGCGTTGCCGTCATGGAGAGCCAGTCGTACACCTCGGATGGCATCTTGTTTGAGGTGACGCACGCTCGCACACACCCCGAGATCTTCCACTACCGCGTCAACTCCAAGCGATAGCCGGCCAGCTCGCAGCCTGACGAGACTCATGCCCTCAAAGCGAAAGCGCCCGGTCAAACCGACGATGCATCGGCTTGACCGGGCGTTTTCTCTGCATTTGGTAACAATTAATTGTTTATACAAAACTTGTCAAGTATCAAGTTGAAATTACCGTTCACCGAAGTTTTTCTACCGCTCTAGTAATACTTGTTCAAACAAGTAGCCAAATAGCGTATCGTACAAATCAGCAAAAGGGGCAAAGTCCCCGAGCCAATCTCCGAAGGCGGCGGCAAAGGGTGCCGCCACGGTGTGAAAGGGTGGATTGTAATGAAGAACGAAATGAGCAGAAGGCAGTTCCTGGGCTTTGCTGGTTCCGCGGCTGCGGTTCTTGGTCTGGGTCTCGTGGGCTGCGGTGGCTCCGCCGGCTCCGGCTCCTCTGCTTCTGGTGACGCTGCCGAGGTCTACTTCCTCCAATTCAAGCCCGAGGTCGACAAGGAGTGGAAGGAGATCGCCAAGGCCTATAAGAAGGAGAAGGGCGTCGAGGTCAAGATCGTGACCGCCGCCTCCAACACCTACGAGGAGAAGCTTAAGTCCGAGATGTCCAAGAGCTCCGCTCCGACCCTGTTCCAGGTCAACGGCCCCACCGGTCTTAAGAACTGGAAGGATTACTGCGCCGACCTGTCCGATACCAAGCTCCGCGGTGAGCTCATTGACGACTCCCTGGCTCTGCAGTCCGACGGCAAGGATGTGTGCATCGACTGGGTTCAGGAGAGCTTCGGCATTATTTACAACAAGCAGCTGCTCGAGAAGGCTGGCTACAAGGCCGAGGACATCAACTCCTTCGACAAGCTGAAGGCTTGTGCCGACGACATCCAGGCCCGCAAGGACGAGCTTGGTGTTGAGGGTGCCTTCACTTCCGCCGGCATGGACGACTCCTCCAGCTGGCGCTACACCACCCACCTTGCCAACATGCCGCTCTACTACGAGTTTGAGAAGGAGCACAACCAGGAGGACGACGAGATCAAGGGTGAGTTCCTCGACAACTACAAGCAGATCTTCGACCTGTACATCACCGACTCCACCTGCGATCCTTCGCAGCTTGCTTCCAAGACCGGCGACGACGCCACCAACGAGTTCGCAACCGGCAAGGCCGTCTTCTATCAGAACGGCTCTTGGGCATACGCTGACCTCACCAAGGCCGGTATGACCGACGACCAGCTCGGCATGCTGCCGATCTACATCGGCGTCGACGGCGAAGAGAACCAGGGCCTGTGCTCCGGCGGCGAGAACTACTGGTGCGTCAGCTCCCAGGCTTCCGAGGATGCTCAGAAGGCCACCGAGGACTTCATGTACTGGTGCGTCACCGCTGACACCCCGACCAGCATCATCGCCGACAAGATGGGTCTGACCGCTCCGTTCAAGAGCGCCAAGGAGACCACCAACGTCTTCTCGCAGCAGGCCGTTGCCATGGCTAAGGACGGCAAGAAGACCGTCGCTTGGGACTTCGTTTACATCCCCTCCGAGGAGTGGAAGAAGAACCTCAAGCAGGCTCTCATTGCTTATGCTGCCGACAACACCAAGTGGGACGGCGTCAAGAACGCCTTCGTCGATGGCTGGAAGACCGAGAAGGCTGCTTCCGAGTAAGCAGTTGCTGCCCAAGCTATCTGATTAGCGACAGGGGGCGGGCAGACGTTGGTTTGCCCGCCCCCTGCATATTGAAAGGACCCTTTTATGGGCAAAGCACTCAAGCGCTGGTGGCCGCTCTTTATGCTGCCCACGTGCCTGGCGTTTATGATCGGGTTCGTGATCCCTTTTATCCAGGGCTTCTATCTCTCGTTCTGCCAGTTTATTACCATTAACAACGCGCACTTTGTCGGTATCGCGAACTACGTGCGCGCGCTGTCCGATCCGCAGTTTGCCACGTCGTTCTTCTTTACCGTGGCGTTTGCCTTCCTGTCGACGGTGCTCATCAACGTGATCGCCCTGGCAATTGCGCAGGCGCTCACCCGCAAGGCGCTCAAAGGCACCAACATCTTCCGTACGATCTTCTTTATGCCTAACCTGATCGGCGGCATCGTGCTGGGCTACATTTGGCAGATTCTGATCAACTGCCTGCTTTCCAACATCGGCGCCCAGCTCATTGCCCTTAACTCTGCTGCTGGCTTCTGGGGCCTTATCATCCTGACCCTGTGGCAGCAGGTCGGCTACATGATGATCATCTACATCGCCGGTCTGCAGTCCATTCCGTCCGACTACATCGAGGCCGCCAAGGTTGACGGTGCCACGGCATGGCAGACGTTCTGGAAGGTTAAGATCCCCAATCTGATGCCGACGATTACCATCTGCCTGTTCCTGTCCATCACCAACGGCTTTAAGCTGTTCGACCAGAACCTCGCCCTTACCGGCGGCGCCCCCGCGCACTCCACCGAGATGCTCGCCCTGAACATCTACAACACGTTCTATTCGCGTGCCGGTATCGCGTGGCAGGGCATCGGTCAGGCCAAGGCGGTTATCTTCTGCATCCTGGTCGTAGCCATCTCCATGATTCAGCTTAAGGCCACGAGGTCCAAGGAGGTGCAGCAGTAATGAAACGCGATAAGGTTATCAACCGCGCGCTCTCGATTTTCTTTACGATCCTGTCGCTCGCGTGGATCTACCCCGTGTTCATGATTGCGCTCAATTCCTTTAAGAAAGCGACCGCAATCAGCACCACCACGGCGTTCGATCTGCTCACGCCCGAGACGTTCAACGGCCTTGCAAACTACGTGCACGCCCTTAACGAGCAGGGCTTTGCCTCGGCATTTATGTACTCGCTCATCATCACGGTCACGTCGGTCGTGCTGATCTTGGTGTGCTGCTCCATGTGCGCTTGGTACGTGGTTCGCGTCAACAGCAAGATCTCGAACTTCTTCTATTACCTGTTCGTGTTCTCGATGGTCGTACCGTTCCAGATGCTCATGTTCACGCTGTCCAATTTGGCGGACCGCATTGGCTTTAACACGCCGTTCAACATCTGCTTTATCTATCTGGGCTTTGGCGCGGGCCTGGCGGTCTTTATGTTCGCCGGCTTTGTAAAGAACATCCCGCTCGAGATCGAGGAGGCGGCCATGATCGACGGCTGCAACCCGGTCCAGGTGTTCTTTAAGATCGTCCTTCCCATCATGAAGCCCACCTATCTTTCGGTCGGCATTCTCGAGACCATGTGGGTCTGGAACGACTATCTGCTGCCCTACCTCACCCTCGACTCCACCAAGTACAAGACCATTCCTATCTTGATCCAGTACTTCCGCGGCGGCTATGGCCACGTCGAGCTCGGCCCCATGATGGCCTGCATCATGATGGTCGTTATCCCCATCGTCATCATGTACATCCTCTGCCAGAAGTACATCATCGACGGCGTGGTGGCAGGTGCCGTCAAGGGCTGATGCCGTAACTGTTTTGCAAGTTTCTGCGGCGCCCCTCAGCGCGGCGCCGCACATCGAAAGGTAAAGACATGGCCGAGATCGTTCTCAAACATGTTCAGAAGGTGTATCCCAACACCGAGTCCAAAAAGAAGGGCTTCTTTGGCAAAAAGAAGAAGACCGAGGAGAAGAAGCATAACCTTAAGGTTACCGAGGATGGCGTGCTCGCTGTAGAGGACTTCAACCTCACCGTTCACGACCAGGAGTTCGTCGTTCTCGTTGGTCCCTCTGGCTGCGGTAAGTCCACGACGATGCGCATGGTTGCCGGCCTGGAGGACATTACCTCGGGCGATGTGCTCATCGACGGCAAGCGCGTCAACGACGTGGCGCCCAAGGACCGCGACATCGCCATGGTGTTCCAGAGCTACGCTCTGTACCCCAACATGACGGTGTACGAGAACATGGCGTTTACGCTTGAGCTCAAGAAGGTCCCCAAAGACGAGATCGACCGCAAGGTTCGCTCCGCTGCCGAGATCTTGGGTATCACCGAGTACCTCGACCGCAAGCCTAAGGCGCTCTCGGGCGGCCAGCGCCAGCGCGTCGCCATCGGCCGCGCCATCGTGCGTGACCCCAAGGTCTTCCTGATGGACGAGCCGCTGTCCAACCTGGACGCCAAGCTTCGTAACCAGATGCGTGCCGAGCTCATCAAGCTGCGCCACGAGATCAAGGGTACGTTCATCTATGTTACTCACGACCAGACTGAGGCCATGACCCTCGGCGACCGTATCGTGGTCATGAAGGACGGCGTTGTCCAGCAGATCGCCACGCCGCAGGAGGTCTTCAACCATCCCGCGAACATCTTCGTCGCCGGCTTCATCGGCGTGCCGCAGATGAACTTCTTCGATGCCCAGCTGGTGCGCTCGGGCGACGGCTTTACCGTCAAGACCGACGACATGAATGTCGCGCTGGCCCCCGAGACCTGCGCTCAGCTCGCCCTTAATTGGGACGGCGGCGACGTGAAGGAGATCACGGCCGGCGTACGTCCCGAGCAGATTCTGCTTGCCGAAAAGGGCGAGGAGGGTGCGCTTCAGGGCACCATCGAGGTTACCGAGCTCATGGGTTCGACCGAGCACGTTCACGTGATGTCTCCCGACGGCCAGTTTGTCCTGATCATCCCCGTCGTCGATCTCGAGGCCAAGGGTGCGCTCAAGGCGGGCGACCCCATTTGGTTCAAGTTCGAGAAGAACGCGACCCATCTCTTCGATAAGGTGTCTGGCAAGAACCTTATCTAGGCCCGATCCAATCAGGCCCTCCTTTTGGGCGACTGCGGCTTTGCCATCCTTTTGCCGTGGTCACATATAAGGCTCCCCTCCCGTCCGCTGGGCGAGAGGGGAGCCTTTCTTTGTGCTGGGGCCGTTCATATGCCGGTTTGTCTTGATCTGTAACAGGAGGAGGGCCAAATTGGGTCTAGATGTTACAGATTGAGACAGCATCGAGCTGCCTATCCTTTCATCTCGATCTGTAACACGGGAGGCTGATTTCGGCAGCTACCTGTTACAGAACGAGATTGTTTGGTCGAGACAAATCACGGGCCGGCGTATCGGCACAAAAAGCGGAGCCGCGTTGCCGCGACTCCGCTTTCAAGAGGATGGGTAAAGAAAACGAAATTAGCTCAGGTGCCAAATCTCGTCGTTGTACTGTGAGATCGTGCGGTCAGACGAGAAGGTGCCGGCGTTGGCGATGTTGATCAGCGCCTTGCGCATCCAAGCGTCCTGGTCCTCGTAGTCTGCCAGCACGCGCTCCTTGGTCTGGATGTACTCCTCAATGTCGAGCAGGGCCATAAACCAGTCCTTGCCCTTGATGTCGTCGTGCAGACGCTGCAGGCGCTCGGCGTTGCCGGTCGCCATAAAGGCGGGGTTGGTGATGAAGTCCACCAGCAGCTTGATGCCGGGCTTGCGATAGAGCGCGCCGGCGTCATAGCTGCCGTCGGCGTAGAGCTGCTCGACCTGCTTGGAAGAGGCACCAAAGGTGTAGATGTTCTCGTCGCCCACGAGCTCGGCAATCTCCACGTTGGCACCGTCAAGCGTGCACAGGGTCAAAGCGCCGTTGAGCATGAACTTCATGTTGGAGGTGCCGCTCGCCTCCTTGGAGGCCAGGCTGATCTGCTCGGAGATATCGGCGGCGGGGATCACACGCTCAGCAGCGGTGACGTTGTAGTTCTCGATCATGACAACCTGCAGGTAGGGGGCCACGTCGGGGTCGTTGGCGATCCACTGCGACAGTGTCAGGATCAAATGGATGATGTCCTGGGCGATGGTGTAGGCAGGTGCCGCCTTGCCGCCGAAGATGATGGTGATGGGGTGCTCGGGTTTATTGCCGTTCTTGATGTCGAGATACTTCCAGATGATGTAGAGCGCGAGCATCTGCTGGCGCTTGTACTCGTGGATACGCTTGACCTGAACATCGATGATGGCGTTGGAGGGAATGGTCACACCCTGCTCGAGCGCCATGAACTGGCGCATGATGGTCTTGGCCTCGGCCTTGGTGGCGGCCAGGCGCTCAAGAACATCCTTGTCGTTAGCGAATTCGGCGAGCTTGCTCAGGTCGCCGGTGCTGCGCCAATCGGTGCCGATCACATCGTCGAGCAGGCTGGCGAGCGCGGGGTTGGCGCCATGGATCCAACGGCGGAAGGTGATGCCGTTGGTCTTGTTGGAGAACTTCTCGGGATAGATCTCGTAGAACGGGTGAAGCTCGGTGTCCTCCAGAATCTTGGTGTGGAGTGTGGCGACGCCATTGATGGAGAAGCCAAAGTGAATGTCCATGTGGGCCATGTGGACGGTGTCGTGCTCGTCGATGATGGCGACGCGCGGATCATCGTGCTCGGCCTTGGCAACCTCGTCGAGCTTGACGATGATGTCGGCGATGGCGGGCGAGACCTTCTGCAGGCTGGCGAGCGGCCACTTCTCGAGTGCCTCGGCAAGGATCGTATGGTTGGTGTAGGCGACCATGGAGCGCACGATGGTAACGGCCTCGTCAAACTCGATGTCGTGCTCGGTGGTGAGCAGGCGGATGAGCTCGGGAATGACCATGGTGGGGTGCGTGTCGTTGATCTGGACCACGGCGTAGTCGGCCAGATCGTGCAGGTTGCTGCCGCGCTCGACGGCCTCGTCGATCAGGAGTTGGGCGGCGTTGCTCACCATGAAGTACTCCTGGTAGATACGAAGCAGGCGGCCCTGCTCGTCGGAATCATCCGGATAGAGGAACAAGGTGAGGTTCTTGGCGATCTTCGTCTTATCGAAGTCGATGGAGCTGCCGGGGACCAGGCCGTCGTCGACACTTGCCAGGTCAAACAGACGCAGGCGGTTCTTGGTGGGCTGGCCGTAACCGGGCACATCGATGTTGACGAGCTTGGAGGTGACGGCAAAATCGCCAAACTCGACGGTGTAGGAACGGTCGTCATCGATCAGGATGTCCTGCTCGCCAAGCCATTCGTCGGGGACGGCCTTCTGCTGATTGTCGACAAAGCGCTGACGGAACAGGCCGTAGTGATAGTTGAGGCCCACGCCATCGCCGGTCAAGCCCAGCGTGGCGATGGAATCCAGGAAACATGCGGCCAAGCGGCCCAGGCCGCCGTTGCCCAGCGACGGTTCGACCTCAAATTCCTCAATCTTGTTGAGGTCGTGGCCGGCAGCGGTGAGCTGGTCCTTAACCTCGTCGTAGATGCCAAGGTCGATCATGTTGTTGATGAGCAGCTTGCCGATCAAAAATTCGGCGGAAATGTAATAGAGCTTTTTCTTGCCGTTGTTGAGCGGGCAGGCGGCGGAGCGCTCCTGCACGAGTTTGACCAGCAGCTTGTAAATGCGACGGTCGTCGAGCTGCTCGAGCGAGGTGCCAAAAGACTGCTCGGCGAGTTCCATGAGGTTAATTTGGGGCATGTTTTCTCCTGTGATGGGTTGTTTCATGTCTGCAATTCATAAGAAGCCCGCGCGAGGGGATTGGGGTGGCCTCGCGCGGGAAAAGCAAGCGCGTCCGCACGGTGGGGAGGGGTCGGGCGCGGTAGCTCCTATTGAGGAAGCTCGATTTCGGCTTCCGACGGGATACGGAAGTAGGTCTCGGTCCAGTCGGTGAGCTTGTGCTCGAGCTCGCGGGTGATGGCGCCGTCGAGCATGCGCCAGGTCCAGTTGCCGCCCAGCGTGGCAGGGGTGTTGATGCGCGCCTCGTTGCCCAAGTTGAGCAAATCCTGCATGGTGTAGATGCACGTGTCGCTCACGCTGGCGGCGATGGTGCGATTGAGTGCATCTGTCATGGGTTCGCCGGCCTGCTGATGGGTGTACAGGGCTGCCTGCTCGCGCTGACGCGGGGTAGCCGTTCCCTCAAACCAACCGCGCGCCGTCTCGTTGTCGTGGGTGCCCACATAGGCGACGGTGTTGGCGATGTAGTTATGCGGCAGGTAGTACGAGTTGGTGCCCTCAAAGGCAAACTGCAGGATCTTCATGCCGGGGAAGCCCGAGTTGTCGCGCATGTCGATGACGCCGGGGGTGAGGAAGCCCAGGTCCTCGGCGATGATGGGCAGCGTGCCGAGCTTTTCCTCGAGCGTCTTGAAGAACTTGAGGCCGGGACCCTGCGTCCACGAACCGTAGGACGAATCGGGTGAGGAGAACGGCACCTCCCAATAGGCCTCGAAGCCGCGGAAGTGATCCAGGCGGATGACGTCGTACATGTCGAGGGCGGCGCGAATGCGGCCCTCCCACCAGGAGAAGCCGTCGGACTCCATGGCGTCCCAGTCGTAGATGGGGTTGCCCCAGTACTGGCCGGTGGCCGAGAACTGGTCGGGCGGCGTGCCGGCGACGCTCACCGGATTGCCGGCGACGTCGATCTTAAAGAGCTCAGGCGTCGCCCACATCTCGACGGAGTCACGCGAGACATAGATGGGCAGGTCGCCGATGATGAGAATGTCGCGCTCGTTGGCATAGGCCTTGAGGCGGCTCCACTGGCGATCGAAGAAGTACTGCGTCATCTGGTGGTAGAGCATACGCGCCGGATGGTCGGCGCAGACCTTGGCGGAAGCCTCGCCGCGGGTGCGGAGCTCCGCGGGCCACTCCCAAAACGCCTTGAGACCGCACTCCTCTTTGACGGTCATGAACTCACAGTAGGGGATGAGCCAGTCCTCGTTGGCCTGGATAAAGCCATCGAAATCGGCCGGCTTGTCGGCAGCAAAGCGCTCGGCGGCTCGGTCGAGAATCTGACGGCGGCCGCCAAAGATAGCACCGTAGTCGACATTGCTGGGGTCGGATCCCAGATACACGCCATCGATATCGCGCTGCTCCAGATACCCTGCCTCGATAAGCTCGGCAAAGTCGATAAAGTTGGGGTTGCCTGCGCGGGCCGAGAACGACTGATAGGGCGAATCGCCATAGCTGGTCGTCGTAAGGGGCAGAATCTGCCAGTAATGTTGTTTGCACGAGGCGAGAAAATCGACGAAGTCGTAGGCATTCCAGCCAAAGCCGCCGATTCCGTATGGTCCGGGCAATGACGAAACGGGCATCAGAACACCGCTTGCACGCTCCATGGATGCACTCACCGTCCTTTTGAATAAGGGGCTGCGCCGTAGATGGATAGACGGCTCGTCCCGAGTTTCCAGTTCTATTGTCCCTATTGTAGAACATGTTGTTTAAACATGTATATAGAGAATGAAAAAGTTGCCGAATTTCGGTGAATGGTAGTGCGCCATAAAGACGATATGAGCAGAACAATGTGAGCCCCTGCTTCGTATCGTCTTTTGATTCGTGGGCCAAGGCTGACAATGGTCGTCGTCATTAAAATCCGGCAGCCAGCCAGGTTGCCACAATGCGAGACTGGCTCACAATGCCACATGTTGCCTCTATTGGCCTTGAGGTGCACGCCCGCAGCATCAAAGGATGCGCCTTCAATCCGTTCACGGGCGAGATCGGCGGGAAGCCCCTTCTCCTACGACCCCGCCTCCGTCGCCGACTCGATCCTTTCTATCGAGTCGCCCGGGGCAGTCTACGAGTCCGGCGTCACCGGCTTTCCCTTCTGCAGGGAGCCGCGCTGCCTCGGCGTGGACTGCGTCATCGGCGCGGTCTCCAAGATGCAGAGGCCCGCGGCCGACAAGCGACGCAAGACCGACAAGCGCGACGCCGAGTTTTCGGCCAAGCAGCTCGCACTGCACGAAATCGTCGAGGTCCACGTCCCCGACTGCGAGTGCGAGGGCGCCAGGGACCTCTCCCAGGCCCCCGCCGATGCCCGGGAGAGGTTACCGTGTTACCGTCAAGCAGCGCCTCTCCAAGTACCTGCCCAGGAATGGGCAGTGCCACCCCGGCGGAGACGACCAGAGAAGGAGGCTCGGGACGTGGACCAGGGCGCACTGGGCCTGGATCGAAGCCGCGGAGATGGCCGACCCCACGGCCCAGCAGACCCTCGACTGCTATAAGGAGCGCGTCAAGCGGGCGGTAGACGAGAAGAAGGACCTGGAATCCAAGGTGGAGTCCCAGTCGGAACAGCCCCGATGGAAGCCGACGATGGACGTGCTCAGCTGCATGAAGGGCATCGACGTCGTCATCTCCGCTGTTAGTGTTAGTGTATTTTTCACCGTTCAGTTTAATGCTACCACTGACAGTTGAAACGCCTGTGGAAGGGATAGCCTTGTTGGACGGGGACTATTCGTGATAGTATCGCGCCGCAACATCGAGGCGCGAATCGCCCATGTGGTGGCAGTGCGAGTTTCGTGAGGTGTGGTGTGGACGGGACGCAGCGTTTTATGGGTCTGGCCGGTCCGACTGGTGTGCAGTTCTGTCGGGCCGGCCGAGATTGGTGAAGAGATCGCGTTGTTGAATGAGCGAATTTTACAAGCAGCTCTTCAAGGCGCTCTGGGCGTTGGCTAGGGCTGCGCAGTCAATCGCATGCAGCGATAGGCGAGGTGATTGCTCGATGGGTTGGCGACTAGTTTTGTGCCGTACTTGCCCCGGTGCCGTCGTTATCTGCCGAGTACCAGAATGCGTAGGCCGCAACGACGGCATCGTAGACGGCTGCAACTACGTTATCCACGACGGCTGCGAAGTTGACTACAACGGGAATGGGGCCGGTTTTGGAATCCATCTTCTCTACTTCTGGGGTCTCGTACATGGGAACATCTCCTTAGAGTTGGGACAGGACGCTCAGGTCGCCTAGATCGTCATCGATTAGGTCGATATAGAGGTCGCCGTCCATATTGATGTCTGCAATCAACGATGAGATCTCTTCCATCTCGTCAATCGAGTGCATGCGATTGGCCAACGCGGTAATAACGGGTTTATCCCAAACGGTTGCCATTCCGGCATCGTAGTATTCCTGAAGACTGTGTTTGCGAACGTTTCCAATGATGAGAGGTATATAGGGGGATACGACGATATCGCCATTGGCGTGGATGGCCACTTGGTCAAATTGCATCTGCAGCTGGGGGAATCTGACCAAGTGGTCGATGGGGTCGCCCCACTCAAGCATGAAGTAGCCTCGATAGTCCGGATCGTATCGAAGGTCGTTGATCGTGTTGACTAGCCGACGGTATTGATTATTCGAAGGGCGAATCGTGCGGTTTCTTCGGGCTCTACCGAGGAGCATGAGCGGCTGAACTCTAAGGTCAATTCGGTCAGTTCTACCCGACGATTTCAGCTTGTCTCGAAGCATCGTGCAAACTGGTTTGAAATCGTCGACATTGAACGATGTCGGACAAAAGGCAATTGAAAGGTGCAGTGAGGCTTCGTTCAGCGTGATATCGATGGCGTCGAGCACCCGGTCGTATAATCCCGAGAGTCCTCGCATATGTTCGTGAGAATCGCGTAGGCCATCGAGGCTAAACTGTATGCCGTTTAAACCGGCGCGTTCGAGCTCATGCAAAGTATTTGAGTTTGCGAGCAGACCGTTTGACACGAGGTTGCATTTGACGCCAGATGCGCTGAGCCGCCGCAAGGATTCGATGACAAGGAGTGGACTTGAGTGATGGCGATGTCGGACGTTATAGTTCCAATGGTGGGGTCATGCCTGCTGCTGGTGTTCGGAATAATGATGTATCGAGGCAAGCTCACGGGATTGCTTGCTGGAATGTCATCGCTATCGGGAGGGCGTTTAGAGGAGGAAAAGCGGACGGCCGAGTCTCTAGGCACAAACCGAGCGGTGGGGGCGGTTATAGTTTTCTCCGCAATATGTCTCCTTTTTTCGTCCCTTTTTCCGGACAAAAGGGCGATTTTCGGTCTGATGGTGGCTGCCGTAATAATCGCCGCACTTGCCTATGTAAATAGGGAGTCTATTCGTATGTATATCAAGGCGAAACGGAATCCTGGGCATCGCAACCCGCGATAGTGTTTTGCGAGGATTAACAATAAGGAGTGTATGGGAGCGATTAAGCGGCGAACTAATTCAGTTTTGGATAAAAGGTCGCTTGATGGGGGCTGGCATGTTTAAGAAGACGGTTAACGAGTTATTTCGCTGTAAAGGGTCGCGGCTTTTCGTGATTCTCATGTCGGTGAATTATGCTCTCTCGTGCGTCATGCCCGCCTTAAACGGTGGGTTTGTAGATTTTCTCGTGACGAATAGGGATCCATCTCGCGTCGTATGATTTGCAGCCTTTGTTGCCAGCATAGGGATATCGGCATCCTTCATGTCGTATGCGATGGGCGTGAACGTATCGCGCGTCATTTTGGAGATGACTACGAGACTGATGGGGGCCACGTGTGAGTCGTTTGAACGAGGGCCCTTGGAAAAGGGGGAGCAGGCGGATTCATCCTATACAACGCAGAGGGTGTATGCGGATTCGAATGCGGTGTCATCGTTTGTCGTGAACAACTTCCTGACAATCGGGCTTAACATCGTTCTGATTGTGTTTATTTTCATCATTCTGTTTTCAATTAACCCGGTGTTTCTGGCGTTAAGTACATGTTCGCTTGGGGCATACTTCATTTTATTTAGGGTGTTGAAAAAGCCGCTGTACAACAGTTCGCTTGCGAACAAAGAGGGGTTGAGCAAGCTGTTCGCATCCGTGAGCGGCGAGCTGTCGCAGTTGTTTGACATTAAGTGCGATGGGGCATATGACCAGAGTGCCCGTACGCTCAAGGGGATATTCGAGGGGTACTACCCGATTTACATGAAAGCAAGTAGGGTCTCGAATCTGGCCACCTCGAGCGACGGCCTGATCTCATCTGTGTTCCGGGGAGCGTTGCTTGTGATCTCCGGAATGGAAATATTAAGCGGAAGAATGAGCATTGGCGAGTTCACAATGGTGAACTCGTATTACTCGATGGCGTTCGGATGCTTCAAATATTATTTGAATTATTTCAAATCATATCAGGACGCGAGGGCCTCGTTCGACCGATTGGAGGCTCTGTCGGAAGGCGCCGAGGACCGCGGCACCATCTCGGTTGGGCACGTGGAGAGCATATCGTTGTCCAACATCGCGTACCGATATGCGGGAAAGCCCTACTTGTACCGCGATCTCTCCGTGGAGGTCGAGAGGGGGAAACCTATGCCATTACCGGGCCGAACGGATGCGGCAAAAGCACGTTTCTGAAGGTGCTTCTTGGACTATATTCTGCTGGGGGGCATCGGACTTTGGGGTCGGTGCCATATGAAGAGCTCGATATGGAGACGATCCGACATGACCTGTTTGCGGTGTGCCCGCAAAAGCTCTTTATTCCGAATGAAACGGTGGAACACTATCTTGAGAGGGCATCGATTCGGGGAACGGGCGAGCATCTCTGCGAGCTTGTGCCGAGTTTCTGCCGAACCGTCGAATCGTTAAAAGGTAAGAATTGTAGGGACCTTTCTGGTGGAGAGTATCGGAAGCTAAGGATAATCTCAGCACTTTGCAGGCAACCGGAAGTGCTTGTGTTTGACGAGCCGACGAATGATTTAGACGAAGAAAGCCGTCGGGAGTTCACGGAGTATGTCTCTCGAAACCCCTTTAATCAGCTAATTCTTGTTGTAAGCCACGATCAGGATTTGATTTTGGCATGCGATAAGAAACTGGATTTGAATTTCGACTCGAAAGATGGGCAATGCTGATGAGAAACGCTTGGAGTTCGGGATTGCGCGGCGTGAAGCGACCCTCTTCTTATCGAGTTCGTTACAATGTAGGAAAAACAGTAAGTAAGAAGACCTCTGATTGCTTTAGGAGGAGCTGTGGTGAATAGCGCCCAGAAGATCGATAAGTCCATCCAGAAGATGATGACTCTCGGAAGAAGGCTTGGGATTCTGTTTACGGCGCTGTTTATAGCGGTGTGTTGCTGTTCGGTGGTGGTGGTTATTTCCATTGGGCTTATGGCTGCTCAAGGAAACCTATATGATCCATCAAAGACGGTTTCCGTAGTGGTTCCTTTGATGTATCTTCTGATTTCCGGAGGGGCCACATGGACCCTGCGGGGAATCAGCATGGACATGGCTCATGGCGAATCGCCCTTTACCCTTTCGCATGCTCGAAGAATCTCGATTATCGGGTGGCTGTTTGTTGCAGCAGCAATAGGTGACCTCTTGTTTTCTCCGGGGTTTCTTTCGATAGTGATTGGCCCCTTCGACTTGCTGGGGAACGCCTATTCGATGTTTGAAAACCTGGCCCTGCCCATAGATATTGGTGCTGTGCTGGGGGCCGTTTGCTGCTTCTCGATTTCTGCGATATGGCGCTACGGAGCTCTGCTTCAAGACCAGACCGAGGATTTGGTGTGAGGGGCGGCATGGACTATCTGATTATTGAGCTTGAAAGCTTATTGCTTCGACGCGGAAAGACGAGTACGGATATCATTCGGGCGACCGGGCACACACCGGCAAGTATCTCAAAAATACGAAATGGCAAGGTGAAGGCAATTAGGTTAAAGACATTGCTGGATATTTGCGTAGAGCTTGATTGCCAGCCTGGCGATCTTATTAAGCGCGTCAACGAAAGAGAACTTGAGGAACTGGCGACGCGGCGCGCCCGCAACGCGCTGAGCAGGGCGACCGCGACGGGTGATGACCCGGTCCTGGAGTCAGATCATGTTTACGTGGTCGATCTTAGAGACGACTGAGGCTGGAGAATAAAAAAGTATTGAGCAGGTGCAGCCCGTGAAAACAACGGTTTTCACGGGCTGTTCATTCAACGTCCTGCAGTGGCCTGTATTTCTCGCCGCGTCACTGGGGAACGAGAGAGTCATTTCCTGTGCTGGATGCAGGGGGGTGCTTACCTTGTGTAATATATAAATAAGCTTATATTGAAATATGACACATATCGAATTAGAATAACATTATCAATTCGGTATGCAAGGAAAGGAGGGAGAGATGGATTGGATTAACGAGCCGGAGGAAGGCGTTGCACCCGCGTGCGGCAACTGCTTCTTCTACGCGCACGGGGGATGCACGAAGAGGTGCCCCAATCAGTCCTGCACGTTCCGTTTCTAGGGGGCAGAGATGAACTGGCTTTCTACCGCGAAAGGAGGGGAATGAAATGGAATGGATTACCGAGCCGTCAGCCGGGGCTGAGCCCATGTGCAACAATTGCTTCTTTTACGCGCACGGCAGCTGCAGCACCAAGTGTTCTTCACAGGCGTGCACAGACTGTTCAAAGATATTTTGGCCAGCAGCGCCTGAGGGGCGATGTGGCATTGCAATATGGGGGGGCGAACCGACGTTACCTATAACCCCGCACAATTGCCATGTCGTCCCTTTTTATTGACGGGGAGGATGTCGTCCATGCGGGAAGTCCCAGTTGAATTGCGTGCCATATCCAAGAGATATGGCGGGTTTGAAGCGGTTAAATCAGTCTCGTTCTCTTTAATGGAAGGCGAGCTGTGTGCACTCATTGGGGAGAATGGTGCCGGCAAGAGCACGTTAATTCGATTGATCACGGGGCTTTCGGAGCCATCGTCAGGAACGATCTCGATGTTTGGGCAAACCGGGAGACGTGAAATACGGAGCTGCAGGGAAAGGCTGGGTTATATGCCCGACCTCAATGCTTCGTATCCTAATCTGACCGCGCGAGACAACTTGGTCGTTCGCTGTATTGAGTGGGGGTTTCCCACCGATCGTTCCATCGACGGTGTGTTATCAACCGTCGGTTTGGGGGAGGCCGGCGGGAAGAAAGTGAAGAACTTCTCAATGGGAATGAGGAGGCGTCTCGATCTGGCCATAGCGTTGCTGGGCGATCCGGAGCTGTTGATCCTGGACGAGCCGACAAACGGCCTGGATCCGATGGGGATAGTCGAAGTAAGAAAAATCCTTACGCATCTTAACAAAGATCAAGGTAAAACGATTCTCGTATCCAGCCACAATCTTGAGGAGATGCACAAGCTGGCAACTGATTACCTCTTCATAAGTCATGGTCGCCTCATTCGAAGGATGACCGCACCTCAGCTGGAAAAGTCATGCCGCGGTGGTTTCGTGTTGCATGTGGACGATCTGGAGCGAACGAGATCGGTTCTCGGAGATGAGACCTCACATTCTTTTCTGCCGGACGGCAGCGTCCTTATGCGCTATGAGGAGA
>CATZIG010000015.1 GCA_958419975.1 uncultured Collinsella sp. | reverse complement strand
CTTTACGCAAAACACCGCCGATATCGTCGTCGAGGCTACCGACCCCGCGGAGAAGACTCCCTACGAGCCCTACTACAACTTTGACGAGCCGCTGCGCCGTATTCCCAACCACCGTGTGCTGGCTATCGACCGCGGTGAGCGCGAGGGCAAGCTCCGCGTGCGCGTGAACGTCGACGGCGCTACGGCCACGGCACGCCTCGGCAGCCGTTGGCCCCGACGCCAGGGTGTCTTCGCCCCCATTTTCGACGCCGCCATCGCCGACGGCTACAAGCGCCTCATGGCCCCCTCGCTGGAGCGCGAGGCCCGCGCCAAACTCACCGTCCGTGCGCAGACCGAGGCTATCAACGTCTTTGCCAAGAATCTCGAGGGCCTGCTCTCGGCACGCCCCGTCCGTGGCGCCCGCGTGCTCGCGCTCGATCCGGGCTACCGCACCGGCTGCAAGGTCGCCGTTATGGACGAGACCGGCAAGCTGCTCGACCACGGCGTGGTCTATCCCACCAAGCCGCGCCACGACGTCGCCGGCACCAAGCGTGAGCTCGCCCGCCTCGTCAAGAAGGACAGCGTCAACACCATCGTCATCGGCAACGGCACCGCCAGCCGCGAGACCGAGGAAGTCGTCTCGGAGTTCATTGCCGAGCAGGCGCCCAGCCTTCGCTACACCATCGTTAACGAGGCCGGCGCGTCGGTGTACTCCGCTTCCGAGCTCGCCAGCCAGGAATATCCCGATTTGGACGTCACCGTGCGTGGCGCCATGAGCCTGGGCCGCCGCCTGCAGGACCCGTTGGCAGAGCTCGTCAAGATTCCGCCCCAGTCCATCGGCGTGGGCCAATACCAGCACGACCTTGACCAGGCCGAGCTCTCGCGCACCCTGGGCCACGTGGTGGAGGACGTCGTCAACCGCGCGGGCGTCGACGTGAACACCGCGAGTGCGAGCCTGCTGGGATACGTATCGGGCATCACGCCGAACGTGGCCAAGAACATCGTGGCGTACCGCGAGGAAAACGGCGCCTTTACCGATCGCCGCCAGCTCAAGAAGGTCCCCAAGCTGGGACCCAAGGCATATCTCAACGCCGCGGGCTTCCTGCGCATTAGCGGCGGCAAGAACCCGCTCGACGCCACGAGCGTCCACCCCGAGAGCTACGAGGTGGCCACGTCCATCTTGGAACGCGCCGGCGTGGCGGCCAGTGAGCTCAGCCGCGGCGGCGTACCCGACATCGAGCGCCGTCTGGGCAGCATCTCGGCGCTGGCAAGCGACCTGGACTGCGGTACCCTGACGCTCATCGACATTGTCAACGAGCTCAAGAAGCCCGGTCGCGACCCGCGCGACGACGCGCCCGAGGTGGTCTTTAGCCGCTCAGCACTTTCCATCGATGACCTGGAGCCCGGCATGGAACTCAAGGGCACGGTGCGCAACGTCGTCGACTTTGGCGCGTTCGTCGACGTGGGCGTGCACCAGGACGGCCTCGTGCACATCTCCAAACTGGCCAACCGCTTTGTCAAGCACCCGAGCGACGTGGTGCGCGTCGGTGACACGGTCAAGGTGTGGATTGAAAAGGTCGATCGCGACCGCAAGAAGATCTCCCTCACCATGGTGCAGGGCAAGTAAACCGCCAAAGCAAAGGTACCCCCTGCAGCGACGTGCAAAATCGCGAGTATTCTGCAAATTCCACCGTTCCGGATGCCCCTCAGAGACGAAAAAGCAAAAAACGGCCCCCGTTTTAGCGTCGTCAGAGCCAAAACGGGGGCCGTTCCGTGCTTCACCCAACTGGTAAAAGCCTTTACCTTGCTGAATACTCTCAATTTTGCACGGCGCAGGCAGGGGTACCTTTGCCCACGGCAGGATATGGAAGCCTATCGCCAACCTACTGGCAAGCTCGTGTCGGCAGCCCCGGCCTTTCCTTTGCCTAGCGCGACCCTCGCGAAGCGCGTGAGCGATAGGGAAAGGAAAGCCGGGGCGAGCAGCCCGCGGCGTAGTCAGTGTTCGCGCTACGGCAGGATATGGAAACCGAGCGCCGCGATATCCTTGGCAAAACCGCGCACGGTATCGAGCGAGACCTCGTACGGGTCGCGACCAATGTTCTTGCGCTTGGCCAGGATGCTGTTGGGCACCGTAATGATCTGGCAACCGCAGGCCTCGGCCTGGTAAATGTTGATGAGCTCGCGCGTGGACGCCCACAGGACCTCACAGTTGGGCTTGATGGCGGCCTTCTTGACCGACTCCGTCATAAACGGAATGGGGTCGACGCCGGTGTCGGCGATGCGGCCGGCAAAGAGCGAGATGATGGACGGCGTCTCGGTGTCAACGGCCTCGACCATCTCGTCAACCTGCTTAGGCGTAAAGATGGTGGTGACGTTGACCTTGATGCCGTCGGCCGAAAGCTTGCGCACCAGCTCGGCGGTGGACTCGCCCTTGGTGGTCACGCACGGAATCTTGACGTAGACGTTCTCGGCCCAGGTAGCGATCTCGCGCGCCTCGACCTCCATGGTCTCGACGTCGTCGGCAAAGACCTCAAACGAGACGGACACATCGGTGATGTGGGTCAAGACCTCTTTGGCAAACGCACGGTAATCCGTCACGCCGCCCTTCTTCATAAGGGACGGGTTGGTCGTGAAACCCTGAACGTTGCCGTTCTCGTACATGTCGAGCATGCCTTCGAGGTTTGCACCGTCAGCGAACACCTTGATTGCCATCTGCCTGATTCCTTTCGTTAGCATACGGCCGATAAACTGCTAAACACTTTACCTACGTTTATCAAGGCGTGAACTGCGGTTTTTTATCTTCTCGGCGAACGGTATAAACACCTCAGTGTTTGGATTGATAAATCGATTGAGCATGCAAAAGCAAAGAGTCGCAGTTTGAGCAAACGTCAGAACGCGGGATTCATTAGATGAGGCCGAAATGCTGCATCGCTGTGACGGTGCCGTCGTGTGCGACATCGTCGGTCACGTAGTCGGCGACCGCCTTGACCTCAGGCATGGCGTTGCCCATGGCCACGGCCGTCTCGACCGCAGCGAGCATGCCCAGGTCGTTACCCGAATCGCCGAAGCCAAAGGTGCGCGCGTTGCCGGTGCGACCCAGGTATTCCAGCGCTCGCGCCACGCCCACGCCCTTGTCGATGCCCTTGGGGCTCAGCTCGCGATTCTGACCACCGGTGTTGCACAGCTCAAACTCGCGATCGATAAAGCCATCATCGTTGGCTACGCGAGCCAGGTCGCTCGCGACGATGCCCACCTTGCCCACGCGCAGACGGCCGTCGACGCGCATTTCCTCGGTGCCGTGCACCACAGAAGTGCCGATCAGAGACGACTGCTCAACACCCGCGGGTTCCAGGGCAAAAGTAGCCACGTTGGTCTCGAAAAAGGCCTCAATCCCTGCCGCGGCCATACGGCGTGCCAGCTCCTCGATAACGTCCTCATCAAAGCAGTCCTCGTGTACCACGCGGCCCTCGACCTCGAGCGTCGCTCCCGCCATGGCAACGACACCCGCCGGGTTCAGCGCGCGCAGGCCATCGGCAATCAGCCACAAGGGACGACCCGTGCAGATAAATGCCTGGTGCCCCGCGTCGCGCAGACGATGAAACGCCTCGACGACCGCCTGCGAGGGGTGAACCGCCGAAAAGTCCTTGTCGGTCATGTTGTCGGGATCGAACGACGTCAGCGTGCCGTCCACGTCAAAAAAGAGCACGGCGGAATCGGGGCACGCATCAATCATATGGGTTCCTTTCGGGGGCGAGAGTAAACGAAGTATCCATCATATAATGGAGCGACGCAACCAGAGAGGTCACCCATGGAATTTTACGCAAGCTGCCCCGAGGGCTTTGAGTCCGCACTCGCCGATGAGCTTAAACGCCTCGGGCTTTCGCATGTTCGCCGGCTGAAGGGCCGCGCTACATTTGAGGGCGAGCTCGAAGAAGGCTATCGCGCGTGCCTGTGGTCGCGCCTGGCGAGCCGTGTGTTCGTGGTACTCGGGCGCTTTGAGGCGCAGGATGCCGATGAACTGTACGACAGCGTTTACGACATCGCCTGGGAGACCGTCATCCGCCCCGGCGCCACCATCGCCATCACCGCCCGCGGCGTGACCGAGCAGCTGCGCAACACGCGCTTCTCGGCCCTGCGCGCCAAGGACGCATTGTGCGACCGCTTGGCCGAAACCACGGGCCGTCGCGCCGATGTCAACGCCACCGATCCCGATGTTCACCTGCTGCTTTCGCTGCGTCAGCGCCGCGCGAGCATCAGCCTGGACCTTTCGGGCGATCCGTTGTTCAAGCGTCTGCCGCCCGCAGCGACCCGCGCCGGCGAGGGTACGCACGTGCTGCGCCCCGACTACGCCGCCCTGGTGCTGGCGCAGGTCGGCTGGACCGCACTGTGCGAGCGCGAGTTAACGGCTGACGATTACGAGAATGAAGCCCTTCCCACGCTGATCGATGCCTCGTGCGCCGGCGGCGGCCTGTTGCTGGAAGCCGTGAACATTCTGACCGACCGCGCCCCGGGCGCCGCACGCGAGCGCTGGGGCTTTGAGGGCTGGCAGCTACACGACGCCGCTCTGTGGGAGCAGCTGCTTGCCGAGGCGCGCGAGCGCGAGGCGGCAGCGCGCGAGCGCCAGGCGCGCATCGTGGCCATGGACATTGACCCCACCGCCCGCAAGACCGCCGAGCGCATGGTCAAGTGTGCCGGCTACAAGCGCTTTGTCGATTTTTGCGCCGCTAAGTCCGCCACCGTGCTGGACCACGCGGGCACTGTCGCCGGTGCCGCCCTCGTCGCGGATACGACCGAGACACCGCTTTCACTCATGCACGATGCCATGACGCTCATCGGCGAGCTGCGCCGCGCCCCCGAGCTCGCTTCGGCGCCGGTCGCCGCGCTCACCCGCGACGGATTGCTGGCCCGCGCGCTCCACGCCGAGCCCGCGCGCTCCATCGCCGTCATGCCCAATAACGAGGAGGCGGCTATTGAGGTTTGGCCTTCGCTCGACCACGCCGCCGCAGCGTTTGAGGCTGCGACCAGTGCAGATGCCGAGGAGCAGACCGCAGATGCCCAAGGCGAAGCCGCTGCTTCCGCCATGCCCGAGCCTGCCGCCATGCTCGACCTGGGCGACGGCAAGCCGCTGCCCGTACTCATCCCGGAGTCCGAGCAGTTCGCCAACCGCCTGCGCAAGAACGCCCGTCTGCGCCGCAAGTGGGCCAAGCGCGAGGGCGTGAGCTGCTACCGCGTCTACGATGCCGACCTGCCCGACTACTCCGCCGCCATCGACCTGTACGAGGGCTGCCCGCAGACGCCGGGCCGCTGGCTCGTCATCGCCGAATACGCTGCACCCAAGACCATCGACCCCGCGCTTGCCCAGGCCCGCATGCTCGACATCTTGGCCATCGCGCCGCGTATTCTTGATGTTCCGGCCGAGCACGTGCACGCCAAGGCCCGCATGCGTTCGCGCGGCGGCTCGCAGTACGGCAAACAGGGCGCCGGCAAGGGTGGCTCGGGCGAGCGCGCCAACATCGCGCGCCGTCGTCTGCCGCTCATCGAAGAGGGCGGCCTTACCTTTGCCGTCAACTTTGACGACTATTTGGATGTGGGCATCTTCTTGGATCACCGCGTCACCCGCAACCTGGTGCGCGAGCACGCCAAACAGGCACGCCGCTTCCTCAATCTGTTCGCCTATACCGGCACCGCCACCTGCTATGCGGCAGACGGCGGCGTCGAGGAAACTGTGACGGTCGACCTTTCCAACACCTACCTAGACTGGGCCGAGCGCAACATGCGCCAGAACGGCTTTGTGGGGCCGCAGCATCACTTTGTGCGCGACGACGTGCTCGCCTGGATTCGCGACCAGCGCCAGACGCGCAACCGCTGGGACCTGATCTTTGTCGACCCGCCCACGTTTTCGAACTCGTCCAAGATGGGCCGCCGCACCTGGGATGTCCAGCGCGACCATGTTGAGCTTTTGGCCGGCGTTTCACGCCTGCTTGCACAGGGCGGCCATGCCATCTTTAGCTGCAACCTGCGCGGTTTCCGCCCCGAAACGCGCAAGCTCGCGCGCGCGGGCGTCGTGCTGGAGGACATTACGGCGCAGACCATCCCCGAGGATTTCGCACGCAACCAGAAGGTGCACCACTGCTATATCGTGCGCCGCCTGCCCATCGAGGACGCCATGGCCGAAGTCGGCTTTAGCGCCGAGGAGATTGCCGAGCGAACCGAGGAGCTGCGCAACCCCGAGGCCCGCAAGCCCCGTGCAGCAGCGCCCGCGCACGCGCAGGCCGGCCACGGCAAGTCCAACTTTGCCAGCAAACCCTCCCCTGCCGGCAAGTCCAAAAAGAAGAAGTTCTACGCCAGCAAGCCCAAGGATAAATAGACAACGTTGCGGTGGAATACGGACTGTTTTGCCTGGAATTAGGTAAATTTAGACCGTATTTCACCGCAACTCATATTGGGATGGCGGATGCCGACCTATCCCTGGATGACCAATCGGTAACCAATACCCACGTGCGTCTGGATATAGCGCGGATGCGCGGGGTCGGACTCAATCTTTTTGCGCAGCGTGCCCATAAAGACACGCAGGCTCGCCAGGTCGCTCTTGGTCGCCGTACCCCAAATCTCGTGCAAAATAAACTGGTGCGTCAGCACCTTGTCGGCGTTATGCGCCAGCAAGCAGAGCAACTTGTACTCGATCGGCGTCAGGTGCAGCTCCTCGCCATCCATCGTGGCGATGCCGGCATCAAAATCGATATGCAGCTCACCGGTATCGAACGAGCCCTCGGAGACAACGCCGCCCGTCTGCGCATACGAAAGGCGCCTGAGCGTCGTGCGAATGCGCGCGAGCAGTTCCTCAACCGAAAACGGCTTGGTCAGATAGTCGTCGGCACCGGCATCGAGCGCGCGGATTTTGTCCGCATCCTCGCTGCGCGCCGAGACCACGATAATCGGCATGCCCGACCATGCGCGCACCGACTCCACCACCTTGACGCCGTCCATATCGGGCAGGCCCAGATCGAGCAGCACAATGCTCGGCGCCTGCGACGAGGCGGCGGCGATAGCGGCATGGGCGGTCTCCACAGCCATATGGCGCAAGCCGTGCGCCTCGAGCGCGGCAACAATAAGATTGCGAACGGCGGGGTCGTCCTCAACGACCAAGATGAGCGGTTTTACGGCAGAGTTCGACACAGCGCTACTCCTTATCAAACGAAACGTCGGCGGCGGGAAGTTCAATCGTAAAGACCGAACCGTGCGGGTCCGCCGCGGCAACCTCTATGCTACCGCCATGTGCCAACGCAATGGAGCGGCAGAGCGAAAGACCCAGGCCAACGCTGCGGTGGCTGTCGGCCAGACCATGGTTGGCGGTATAGAACGACTCGAAGATCCGCTCGCGATCCTCGGGTGCGATGCCCGGACCATCATCGGCCACCGAGCACGCCACGCGTCCATCGTCGACGCTAATCGAAATCACGATATGCGAGCCTGCGGGCGTATAGGTGATGGCATTGTTCACCAGGTTCACCACGAGCTGTACCATCAGACGCGCGTCGACGTTAACGAGCGCCGGTTCATCGCACGCCACCACCTTAAGGTCGTGCTCGCGCACGGCCGGACTTACGTGGCGCAGCGCCTCCTCGACGATATCGTCCATGAGCTCGAGCGTGGTCGACAGGCGCATACCGCCACCCTCGAGCTTGGTGATGGCGAGCAGATTCTCGACGGTGGCGTTGAGCCACAGCGCATCCGAGCGAATGGATAGAAGTAGGCCGCGGCGCGTCTGGGCATCGAGCACCGCGGTGCCGGTCGAGCCCTGATCGAGCAGCACGTCGGCATTACCCGAAATACTGGTAAGCGGCGTGCGCAGATCGTGCGAAATGGAGCGCAGCAGGTTGGCGCGCAGCTGTTCGTTTTTGGCGAGCACCGCCGCCTCCTCGCGGGCCTCCATGGCGCGGGCGCGGTCGAGCGCCAGCTCGCCTTCGCTCACGATGGCATCGGCAAGTGTCCGCTCCTCATGCGTCAGCACGTCGGGCTCGGCAACGATAGCCAGCACGCCCACCACCGAGGCGGGGTCGCCCGAGCGGACGAAGCCGTCGCCCGTGCGAACCGTCAGGTAGATGCCATAAAACGCCGAGCCGCCATAGGTGGCATCGAGCGGCGTTCCCACATAGGCGGACGCCGAGAGCCGCGGCGGCATCTGCGGCGCCAGTTCATGCACCGGCGCGGCATCGCCCACGGCCGTGTATGTCGCGCGCGGCAGCAGGTCATCGCCCTCGGCGTCGGCGCTGTACCACACGACCGGACAGCCCGAAAGACGCGCCAGCTGCGTTGCCATGGCATGGACAATCTGCTGCTGACCGGCGCACCGCTGCAGCATACGGTTGGTCTCGAGCACCATATGCGTGCGGCGGTCACTGGCGGCAGCCTGTGCCAAGGCGCGGCGCAGGGCCAACGCAATCGAGCTCGACACGAGCGAGACCACAAACATGATGAAGAACATGCCGGGATAGACGCGGTCGATAAGCGACAGCGAGTAGCGCGGGTCGACAAACAAGAAGTTGTAGAGCGCCACGGCGGCAGCCGAGCTCAGCAAGCAATACAGGCGACTCCAGGTAAAGAATGCGCACAGCTGAACGGCGAACACATAGACGATCATGATGCTCGGCGCGAGACCCGGATGGTCGAGCAGCGCACCCACAATCGTCGCCGCGACCAGCAGCCCCACCGATACGCAGGCGTCATACAGAGGAGTGCGGCGCGTCAGCGTTGTGCGCCGCCACCAAAAGCTATCGGCAATATCGCCGTCCGTACGGACGTCCATCAGCGCCCCGCCCCTCTCTCAAAAACAAAAACCACCACAAAGGGGACAGGCACCTTTGTGGTGGTTTCCCCTTGTGGTGGTTCCAAGTGTATAGCCTTTGCAGCCTGCGATCGTTAGACAAACAGCACGTGCGCGAGCAGCGCGCAAACGCACGCCACGGCAAACACCGTCACCACGACCGAAATCACACGATCGGCCATGTCCATGTTGGCACGATTCGTAAAGAACCGATCTTCGGCGGCGTCGACGCGCGCTTCACGCACCAGGTCGGCAGCAAGATCGCAACCGTCAAGCACCTTTGCATCCATGGTTTCCTCCCAGGACTCAATCACTGTCATTGCAAGCCTGCCCGTTCGCAGCCAAACCTCAAGCGTCGACTACGGCCGCTCGTTGGGAGCCAGGCGCTGCATCTTATTCACGGCCTTGAACTTGGTGAACAGCGGCACGTACTCAAAGCTCACGTTGGAGTTCTCCAGGCCATACCAACGTGCGGGCGTGCCGGCGGCGCGGCGGATGATGTACTTGAGCGTGATGGCCGTGCGCTCGCTGGGCTCCACGTCGCTCTCGGGCGCCAGAAGCTTACGGATCAGGACGAACTTGAACGTACCGATGTTACCCGGATCCTTGTAGACCGAGTAGTCATGCGTCTGCGGCGGCAGCTCGCCGGTGGCAGCCAGGTCCTGAACAACCTGACGCAGGTAGGCATTGACGCGCTGGTTGATCTTGTAGCCTAGGTACAGATGCACGCGGAACACGTAGTCGGTGCCGAACGTCTCGACCGAATAGGCAAAGGTGTGCGGTTCGTCCATGGTCTCGACGTTCACAAACCACCAGGCGTGGGCACGCTTGGGATGCTTGTCCAAGATCGAGTAGACGATATCGCGGTCGATGTAGTCGGTATGGGTGTCCTTGGTCAGGTACACGACGTTGTCGCTCATGCGCTCGTAACGGTCGTCGTCGCGCAGGCGCTTGAGCTGCGGCAGGTAGCTACGCAGCGGCAGCAGCGTAAACTGGCGCTGCTCGACCTCCGTGCCGTTGTACCAGCACACCATAATGCCCATGATGAGTGCAGCCATGAGGATGGTGAAGTAGCCGCCGTGAAAGAACTTGGTGAGCGAGCTCACGAAGAAGAAGCCTTCGAGCAAAAGGAAGAAGGCCGCGAAGATCCACGGAGCAACCTTGAGCTTGCGCTCCTCGTGCAGGTAGAAGAAGAGCAGCAGCGTGGTGCACATCATAGTCAGCGTAATGGCAAGGCCGTAGGCGGCTTCCATATGCGCCGAGTTCTGGAACAGCAGCACCACGATGACGCAGCCGACAAGCATAACGTTGTTGACCATGGGGATGTAGAGCTGGCCCTTGGTCTCGGCAGGGTAGAAGACCTGCATGTGCGGCATAAGGTCCAGGCGGCTGGCCTCGGACACCAGCGAGAATGCGCCGGTGATGAGCGCCTGCGAGGCGATGATGGCCGCGATGGTGGAAAGGCCGACGGCAAACGGGCGCAGGCCCGGGGCGAGCATCTGGTAGAACGGGTTGAGGTCGGCAATGCCCATGAGCTCGGGGTTTGCGGCGTTGTTCATAAGCCAAGCACCCTGGCCCATATAGGAAAGCAGCAGGCAGCACTTAACGAACGGCCAGGTGGCGTAGATGTTGCCGCGGCCGACGTGGCCCATGTCGGAGTAGAGCGCCTCGGCACCGGTGGTGGCGAGGAAGCAGCTGCCCAGAATCATGATGCCCGCGTGGTTGTTGGGGCTTAGCAAAAAGGCGATGCCGCGCACCGGGTTGAGGCACAGCAGCACGGCGGGGTGCTGGAAGACAAAGAACAGACCCGTGCCGCCCAGGAACAGAAACCACAGCGTCATGATGGGGCCAAAGGCGTGACCAATCTTGGCCGTACCGATGCGCTGTACCAAGAAGAGCGCGATGATGATGGCGAGCGTAATGGCGACGACGCGGCCCTGGTCATCGCCCAGCACGGCATGGACCGCCGGGATGGTGCGCAGGCCCTCGATGGCCGTGGTAACGGTAACGGCCGGCGTCAGGATGCCGTCGGCGAGCAGCGCGGCGCCACCCAGCATGGCGGGGATGATAAGCCACTTGCCGCAGCGCTTGACCAGGCTGTACAGGGCAAAGATGCCGCCCTCACCATGGTTATCGGCGCGCAGCGAGATGAGCACATACTTGATGGTGGTCAGCAGCGTGACCGTCCACACGACAAGGGAGAGCGCGCCAAGCACGAACTCCTCCGTCACACTTCCGATGCCGCCGTTGCCGGCAACAAGCGCCTTGGTTACATACATAGGGCTGGTGCCGATATCGCCGTACACCACGCCCAGCGTGACGAGCATCGCCGAGATGCTCACAGGAATCGCAGCGTGCGAGGCTGCCTCCTTGGCCTTTTGTTCCATAAGCCGGTTTCCTCCCAACTTTAATGTTCGAAGGGATTATAGGCAATCGGCCCATGTTTTAATGCACTGTTTTCCCAGCTAGATAAAGATTTATACAGTCTTTAGGCTACCGCGGCGATATGGAATGTGACAAAGGGACTGTCCCCTTGTCACATTCGTCATTTTCCAAGCCAGTTTTTGAACCACCATTCCATGGATCGGCTCATCTCGGCCATAAAGGGACTCGTGTGCTTGCGGGTATAGATGTCCACGACGCGCTCCCCCACCTCGCGGGCATGCGGACGGAACATCGCGTCCATCTCGGCCACCTGCGCGTCCATAGTCGCAGCATCGGCGCGGCAGTAGCGCTCCTCGTGCACCAGGTTCACCACGGGATGCGCAATGGCCGGACGCTCCTTACGGGGCGTGCCGATGATGAGCATCGACAGCGGCATGGTATAGGGCGGCAGATCGAGCAGCTCGGCAACTTCCTCGGCATTCTCGACGATATCACCGATGTAGCAGCTCCCCAGCCCCAGGGCCTCGGCGGCAACCACGGCGTTTTGCGCGGCGATCACGGCGTCCTGGGCCGCGATGGCAAAGTCGCCCAAACCCGGTGCACGACGGGGCGCCTTGCCCGTGCGCTCGACAAACTCGGGCTCAAAGCAGCCCACGTGCTCAAACAGATCGATCCACTTGGCATAATCGACCACAAATATTAGTGCCCAGGGCGCCTTGGCGATCATGGGCTGATGGTCGCACAGATCGGCCAGACGGTCCAGCGTAGCCTGCTCGCGAATGCTTACGATGGAATACATCATCATGGCGCCCGCCGACGGTGCGCGACTCGCCGCATGCAAAATCGCCGCACGCTGCTCGTCGGTCACCGCCACGGGACGGTCGTTGTCATCACGCGCGAAGGCACGCGTGGAGGAACGGTGCTCCAACGTGTCCAGCACCGCATTGCCCGTAGTCTCGACCGGATAACCGTTCGTATCCACGCCCGCAGCTCTGCCGCAGTACTCGGCGCCCGTCATACAAACCTGCTCGTTCATCGCCCTACCCTCGCCAATTCTTTAAGAAGCCTTTACGTTTCCGTGTAATTCCCGTCCATTATCGCGCAGGTCGCCACTACATTGCGCCACACCGCCACACGTGCGCGTTAATATGGCTGGTTGTTGTGCGCAGCCCGCAAATGCAGCGCATATCTTGGTAACAATCGGGTAAACCCCCGCTTTCGTAGGTTTTAGTTTGTGAGGAGTCTCAGCATGTTCGCTGCCGCCATCTCGCTCGTCGGTCTTGCGGCGACCGTCTACCTTGTCTTGCGCGAGGCCAAGGCCATTCGCGCACAGTCGGGCACCGTCACCAAGGGCGCCTTCGCCTGGAGCGTCGCCTTTGGCCTGTTCCAGCTCTTTTTGACCGTCTGGGGCGCCATTGGCCTCGTCGCCCAAAACGAGCCGCTCGCCTTTGTGATGCTCATCCTGACCAATGCCATCCTCACCGGTTGCGCTTGGGCCAGCATCGCCCGCGACCGCATCGCCCCGCGCGTCTTTGCGTTCGCCGGGCCCGACGCCCCCGCCCCCACCGGCAAGCTCGCCCGCCTGCGCGGCGCCTTTGTGGGCAAACCGCTCGTCGCCGCCGTCTTGTGCCTGCTGCTCGCCGGCGTCTTTGCGCTGCTGGGCATGGAGGTTTCGTCCAACCACGACTTTACCTGGGTCTACCCCCTATGCATCCTGCTCGAGTGGGCCATCATCACCACGCTCATGGTCGGCCTGTTCTTCCTGTTCCAGCGCCACGGCGCAGCTCCCGCGGTCCTGGCCTTTGCCCTCTTTGTCCTGGGCATTGCCGAGTTCTTCGTCATCACGTTTAAATCCATGCCCATCCAGCCGGGCGACCTTTCGGCCATCTCCACCGCCGCTGCGGTCGCCGGCACCGGCTACACCTTCTCGATCTCGCTGTTCTGCGTGCTGTCCATGGGCTTTACCGCCATCGCCATGCTGCTATGCGAGTACGCCGGCCTGGTGGCACCGCACCGTCAGAAGGGCGCCGCCAACGCTAAGCGCATGCTGCTCACCAACCTGCTCGTCGCCGTGCTGTGCCTGGGCGGCGTGACCGCGCACGTCACGCTTATCGACTACTACAACACCCTCGGCATCACCGTCTACACCTGGCGCCCGCTCGAGAGCTACTGGCGCGAGGGCTACCTGCCCGCTTTCATTAGCGCAGCGCAGTCCATCAAGCCGCCCAAACCCGCCGACTACTCCGTCGATGATGCCAAGGCCACGCTCAAAAAGTACGCCAAGGCCTACGACAAGTCCGACGCGGCCAAGAGTGACGAGCGCACCGCCGCAAAGGAGCAGTTCGACAGCGAGAAGCCCACGGTCATCGCCATCATGAACGAGACCTTCTCGGATCTGTCGATCTACCAGAACATGCGCGCCGGCTACGAGGGTCCGCAGTACTTTAAAAACCTGTCCAACTGCCTCAGCCGCGGCAAGCTCTACGTGAGCGCCTACGGCGGCGGCACCGCCAATACCGAGTTTGAGTTTATGACCGGCAACTCCATGGCCAACCTGGGCTCGGGCGTGTACCCCTACACCATCTACAACATGGAAACGACCGGGAATCTGGCAGAGCAGTTCAAGTCGCTCGGCTATTCCACCACCGCCATGCACCCCAACCACGCGACCAACTGGAACCGCGAGAACGTGTATAAGGACTTTGGCTTTGACCAGTTCCTGTCCATCAACGACTTCCAGGGAGCCGACACCCTGCGCGGTATGGTGACCGACCAGGCGACCTACGACAAGATTCTTGAGCTGCTCGACCAGAACGCCGATCCGCAGTTCATCTTCGATGTGACCATGCAGAACCACTCGGGCTACGATACGGGTCTGGTGCCGGTCGACAAGCAGATGCATCTCAACATCGACACGACCGATCTGGACGCCAAGACCGTCGAGGACGGCACGCTGTCCGATGTCGACGAGTATGTCTCGTGCATCGAGCAGTCCGACCAGGCGCTGCGCTACTTCCTCAACGCCCTGAGCAAGCTCGACCGTAAGGTGGTCGTGGTGTTCTGGGGCGACCACCAGCCGTTCTTCCCGTCCAAGTTCAACGATAAGTGGTTTACCGGCGAAGACGATGCCACGCATCAGGAGCGCCTGTGGCAGACCGATTACATCATCTGGGCCAACTACGACGTTGCCGGCTGCGACCAGACGAGCGAGGTCGACGACCTGTCCACCAACTACCTGTCCACGCAGCTTATGCAGCTGATCGGCGCCCCGCTTTCCGACTACCAGAAAGCGCACATGACGCTTCGCGAATCGTTGCCCGCCATCAACTCCGTGGGCTACGAGGACGCCAGCCTGCGCTGGGCACTCTCCTCCAACGTCACCGGCGACGACGCCGCCGCAGCAGCCGCCACCAAGGCGCGCGAGGATTACGCCAAGATGCAGTACTACGAGATGTTCCGCGACGGCAAGAACGTGTACACCGAGCACTTCCAGACCGAGGCCAACGAAACCGACCCCAACCTGGCACCGGGTACAACCAAGATCAAGTAGCGACTAGCTGCGAGTTCATAACTGAAACGTCTGTCCGGGCGGAGGCATATAAGGTTCCCTGCTCGGACAGTCCTGCGCAAGACGAAGGCCACATTATGTGGCCTTCTTTGTTTGCGGAAAGTGTGTCCCGGAATTCTTGTCTGGAATGGGATGCAGTTTCCGCTTGGGACCCGATTGGGAAAGAGTGTCCCACTATTCAGCTGGATTCCGGGATGTATTTTCCGGTTGAGGCTCGTTGGGAAAGTGCGTCCCACTTTGGGGGCTGATTCTGGGACGTGGTTTCCGGTTGGCTCTCATTGGGAAAGTTCATCCCATTTCTCGGCCTAATTATGGGATGCAGTTTCCCGTTGAGGACCCTTTGGGAAAGTGCGTCCCGGTCTGGGCGCTCAAACTGGGATGGATTTTCCGGATGAGGGCTTGACGGAAAATGTGTCCCGTTCCGGGCGCTAATTGTGGGATGCAGTTTCCGCTTGCGGAGTCTCCACTCAACAGAATACCCGGGTGGCCTGTTTTTTGGCTACCCGGGTTTTTGGGTTGTCGATATGTTCGACTGGCTACTAGTGGGTCTTGCGGCGCTTGATCAGCATGATGAGGGCTATCACTACGAGCGTTGCTCCCGCTGCTGCTGCGGTGGCGACTAGGGCGAATGTTTGGTCGCCGGTGTTTGCGAGGTTCTTCGCTGTGGTCGTAGTCTTGACCTTGGTGTCGGTCTTAGCTCCGTTGTCGGACTTGGGCTTGTCCGGGTTCGTCGGGGTCTCAGGAGTCTCGGGGTCCTTTGAGCCTTCGGAATCGGTTGGGCCGGCGGTGTTTACCAGCGTATGGTCCAGGAACTTCTTGGCGCCCGCACTTGCCTGTGAGAACAGGCGGCGCGTGCGGATCGGGGTGGCGTTCACCGTTGTGGGCGCCGTCTCCTCGGCCTCGATATTCACGAGCGTCGTGCCGGTGTCGAGGCCCACGTCGTTGTATCCCACGTGGCAGTAATACTGCGCACCGTCATCGTCTGCGGTCAGGTCAATCTCGAGCTTTGAGGCCGTTCCAGCCGCGAGGTTGCCATCGGCACCCACGAGCTTAAACTCTGTCTCGCCGCGGCCCTTGCGGTACCACATATAGGTCGGTGCCAGCCCTGTTTCGCTATCGTCGGCACCGAGTTGCTTCACATGGCCAATCGCCGAGAGCGTCAGGCGGCTCCCGCCGTGCGCTCAACCGAAGAGCCGTATCCAAGATCCGACTCCTCCGCAGCATCCGCCGCAGGTCCGCTCACGGTCATCGTCATGCCATCGGGCATGGTCTTGACCGTGATGATTGCCGAGCGAATACCTGTTTCGGTCGTGGATCCATTCTTAACGGCGGCGATGGCGAATCGATACTCCGTATTGGGCTGCAGCCCATCCCACTTGAGCGAGGTCTTCGTGTTGTCGGCAATCTTCCAGCTATTGACGACCGCATCCGCCGCATTGCTCTGCAGCATGCCCACGCCGTAGCTAAAGCCACTCTTGTTTGCGAGTACATCGTCCCAGCTAAACGTAACGCTGGTCGAATCGACGGCGTTTGCCGTAAAGCCCGTCACGGCCGGCGCGTCGGGCATCTCGACGTCCTTAACGTCATAGCCCACGATCCAGAACTGGTCGGTGTCCTTGGTGCCGAGCTTGTCGCCCGAGTCTGCCTCGAACTTGTCGACATCCACCGCGTTGACACCCAGACGCCACACAAAACCGTACTTGCCCTGCGCGGCCTCGGGCAGGTTGTCGACGGTGCCGCCGTATTCGGTCGATTCACTCGAGGAGTTACCCGTAGTAAAGCCGGCGTTGGCACCAAAGCACAGGCCGCCAAACAACTCGTGCTTTGCGAGCTTCGCGCCCATGACAACGCTGCCGTTCAGCGTCAAGCCGAGCTCGAGCTCCTGCTCCTTGCCCTCCTCGACTTCGATGGTCTGCTCAATGCTCGCCCCCGACTGCGCGGCGGCGCCGTTAAACCCATCGTGCGTGTAGGCGCGCGTTACGCCAGGCTTGCCCAGGCCAAAGGAATCCCCAACGGGAGTCTCGCCGTTGAGCGTCGTTTGATAGGTTCCGGGTTCTCCCGACTGGTTGGTCAAAAAGTAGCTGAGCGGCGTCATATTGTGCTGTTTGGCAATGCGGTCATAGGCCTCGACATTAACGACCGAGGTCTGCGCGCCGAGCGACACGGGCGCCGCCATCACGCCCTTGCCACCAGTTTCCTCATTTTCGATCTCATACTCGTAATAGACCATCGGAATCGTGTAGAGCACGGTCTTGTCACCCTCGCCGGCATGCGACTCATAGCTTACGCTTGCGCTGACCGTGCGCTCGCTCCGGTAGTCATAGCATCCCTCGGCGGCAAAATCGACTGAAGCATTCATCGCGACCAGGGGCGGACCGGTCTGCACCTCGACGGCAACGCCCAACTCGGCGCCAATGGTATAGCCCTGGGATGTCCCCGTGCCCTTTTCCTCTCCGTATGACGTGCCGCCCAACACCAGATAGCCGTATGCCTGCTCCAGATCCTCAACATAGGGCGCATCCTGCAGCACGGCAAGCACGCGCGGGTTGGTATAGACCTTGTAGCGGTCCTTGTACGTGATCTTGACGCTGTCGTTGTCGACATCGGGCAGCGCGAGCGAGATAAATGTGCCGTAGGTAGTGCCGCGACGGTTGCTCTCGCTAATCACCTGCTCCTCGCCGCGGCGCACCTTTCCGTTCTCGTCGAGCGAAAAATGCGAGGCGGTCATCCAATAGTAGTCATCGTTCTTGCGCAGGTCCTCGTCGCGGTGCTTGCCCACCACGGCGATAAAGCTCTCGTTATAGCGGTCCGAACCCGAGACGCTGCCCGCCTTGACGTCGCTGATCCACACCTGCTCTATACCCTTGTGGTCATGCTTGTTGCTGCTGTTGTATTGCTGACCGCTCATGCTCATGGTTCCGACCATGGACCCCAAGCCCTGAGCCCCGCTCTGTGCCGTGTTGCAGGCAAAGTCGCGGAACACATCGCCGCCCACGAGCACCTCGTCGACCGCCAGCTGCTCGGACAGGCCGTCAAGGTTGGCAGTGGCAAGGGCAATAGGCGCCAAGGTGCACGGATAGCGCTTATCCTGAGCGCTATCCTTCCATGCGCTGTTGGGCACATGCATCAGCCCATAGGAGGCGAGAAGCCCGTCTCTGTATTCCTTGCAATCGGAAAGCTTGAACTCGCCAGACTCCGAGTCAAAATACGCGTAGCGGTACAGCGCGCCGTACAGCCCCTTGCTGCCGTCAGAAGCGCCGTAATCAAAAGCGCTGCGTTGCCAGTCATAGCCCGCAAGAATAAGGCCCGTGACGGTTTCACCCGTCTTCTTTCCTTCTTCATCGTAGGCGGCAAACGTGCCGAACGTCGCATTCGCAGCGACCATGGTCTTGCCGTTCGCGGAGAGGGAGATTGCGCCCGCGTCGCCCAGAGCATCGACATGGACGAGCGCACCCTTGGATGCATCCCACGAAAACAGCTCGCAATGCGTCGACTTATCAATATTCTTCTTGCCGTAGGGTGCCGAGACCACGATGGCGAGGTCATCGCAAAAATCGCGATCGAGGTCGCCGGCCGCTAGCGAAACGACAGGAGCTGACTGAAGCTGCGTCCAGGAGTCGTTCCCGCCCTTGTTGTGCGTGGTGTAGTCCGCGGCGTTACCGGCATCGATCTTGACGACGCTTTGCTTCCAGTTGCCGCCCTCCAAGTCATACATGTCGACTACAGCCTTGCGCACGCCGTTCTCGTCGACATAGCAGCCCGCGTAGACAAAAAGCTCGTCGACGCCGTCGCCATCGACATCGCCCGCCTCGACATCAAAGACGGCGTCGTGCTCTTGCAGGTAACCGGCATCCAGGTACTTAAAACGGCCTTCGTACATCATATTAGTGTTGACCGTCACCGGCAGGTGTGTGTCGAGAGTGCGCGTACGCCCGTTGCTAAACGAGTAGAGGACCAGCTCAACCTTTCCGGCGTATGACTTGCCGTCAATCGTCGTGGAGGAACTGTCGCCGTAGGCACGGAGCTCGGCAACGCGGCTCTTTTTGCCCGTGCTGGCGTCGCTGCAGAACTCAACACTCGTGGCGTGAATGCCCGAGAAACCGTTGTTGTCGTTGGCGAGTACTGTTGAGGACTCATTGTTGCTTAGGTACGACCAGGTGCCGCCACCGTAGTCGCTATGCTTGTAGAGATCGCTGTTCGTATCGAAGTTGTTGACGTTTTGCCAGAACTTTGCGGCGCCCCACACACTTCCGTAGCCATCGGTGAGTTTGCTGCTGCCGCCAATGTCACCGCGCTCGACGTTCTCGAGCTTGTCGCGCAGAGTGTAGCGATTGCCATGGCTACCGTTAGCTGCCATATAGACCTCGCTGCGCGTGGCAAACGTCGTGGGGGTATCAGTGGAATAGGGGCCAACGGTATCGGCCGGAATGTCCTCGCTCGTGCCCAGACCCAGGGCTTGATAATCCTTCTCGGTCATATCGGTAATTGCGGGCGCGTCTGCCGCCTGGGCAACCTGGGGCGTGGCCGTGAAGCAGGCGACGCTCGTGGCGATCAACGCAGCAAGCGCCGCCGTCCCAACAAGCGGGATTTTCGACAGCCTACGGATACGGGGGTGTGGAACGTACATGAGGGACCTCGCTTTATTCGAGTGGAGTGGACTCATTTTTGCAAATGATACATCCGATGCCCGATATCACGTGTCTCATTTTCGCCAACGGCGTGTCTCATTTTTGAGAATCCGAGATGCCGCGGAAATCTTATCCCAGCTCAAAGGCCATTTCTGGGATGTATTTTCCGTCGAGTGCCTCATCGGGAAACTGCATCCCATTTCAAGCGTCGATTCTGGGACGCACTTTCCCCTTAGACCCTCAACCGGAAACCGCATCCCACTTTGAGCGCAAATTCCGGGACGCATTTTTCGAAAGCCTGCCCATCCGGAAAGCCCGTCCCACTTTGGACGCATCCGGGCACGGAACCATCGACCTATCAGGCCTCCCATCAATAAAGAGGCGTCCTCCCGGACGGCGGGGCACGAAGTTCATCGCGAGTTCCGCACGCAAAGAAGGCCACTTAATGTGGCCTTCGTCTTGCGCAGG
>CATZIG010000014.1 GCA_958419975.1 uncultured Collinsella sp. | reverse complement strand
CACGCCCTCCAGCAGCGAAAGCACTACACCGATAATGGGAATGGCAGCGATAAACTCGAGCACGACCGAAATAACGCTCGAAAAGATTCCGAGACCAAACGACGTGGAACGCATCAACGGACGCTCCATGCCGTCATCGATCTTAAGCGACAGATCGCGACCCCACTCGATGCCAAAGCCCGAACCGCATACGCTCGCCACGTAGGCAGCCAAAAAGCCGATGGCAGCCGCAATACCGCCGATAACGGGGATGAACAGCACGAGCACCGACACGACCCAGATAAGCGCCGGCAAAAAAGCGATCTGGCACACGCGCTGCAGCACGCCCGGAGTCTTGGTCATATCCTCAAACGCCTGAGCCACACAGCCCTTGGACGCGCTCATGGGAGGCTGAGGGACATATTGCTGAGGCTGACCCTGAGGGGTGGAAGCTACAGCACCAGCATTAGGAGCACCGCACACGCCGCAGAACTTGTCGTTATCGCCCATAGGAGCGCCACACTGCGAACAGAACATCGAAATCATCCCTTCGTATCTAGAGCGAATCACCTGGATCGCAAACGATGTCTTTGGCATCATTATCACCCAAGGTGAGGACAAATACTCTTAGATGACGTATTTGCAACGCGCGAGGCGCTTTTCGATTGTTTGATGAGTGTGTCCGCGCTAGTTCGTGCCGCGGAAACCCTTGCCGACGATCTCGGAACTGTCGACGATCGTGATAAAGGCACCCGGATCGACTTCGCGCGCATAGCGGCGCAGTTGCACGGCCTCGCGACGGCTCAGCACGCTCATGATCACCGTCACGCACTTGCCCGAGAAGGCACCGTAGCCGCGGCTGATGGTCGCCGTGCGGTTGAGATGCTTGACGATAAACTCCTCGACCTTAAGGGGCTCGGAACAAATGACCGTGCAGACCTTACGAAGATGAATGCTCTCGATGGCCTTGTCGACCACAAGCGTCTTGGCAAACAGGCCAAGCACGCAATACAGACCGACACGCGGGCCATACAAAAAGGCCGCGATGGCCACGATGCCGATATCGACCAGCAACAGCGCACGACCAATCTCGAGCGTCGTGCGGCGCTTGAGGATCATGGCAAGAATGTCCGTGCCACCCGTCGAGGCGCCAATATCAAAGACGATGGCGCTGCCGAGCGCCGGCAGAATCACGGCAAAACACAGGTCGAGCCACATATCGCCCGTCATCGAGACATCGGTCGGAATAAAGAGCTCAAACAGCGAAACATACGCGGACAGCGCGAACGAGGCGAAGACGCTCCACAGGATTGCCTTGCGCTCCAAAAAGATAAAGCCCAAGACGACGAGAACCGCGTTGATAATCCACATAAAGACGCCGACGGGCAGGGTCGGGAACAGTGTGGACAGAATGACCGACACGCCCGAGGTACCGCCAAAAGCAAAGTGATTAGGGGTTTTAAACGCAACGATGGCAAAGGCTGTAAGAATCAGACCCAGATTGAGCTCGGCAAAAAAGCGCGGGAAGTCTGGCTCCTGGCTGCGCTTTTGGCCGGCACGCTCGCCGCGCTCGATATCGGTGCGATCAACCACGCGCTCCATCGGCACCACGGGAGGACGATGTACCTCCTCGGCAGCACGCGATGCCGCCTCTGCCGCGGCGGCCTCAATCGCCCATGCCTTGCTTTCTGTTTCCTGCTCGTCAGCCATTACGGCAACCCCTCGTTAACAATTTAGAAACAATGCGCCCATTAGAGTAACGCGGAACGCGACGATTGCAACCCCAAGTTAGACGAGCGGTATGCCTACATCGGGGGCATACAACTAACGGCCGGCCGCACATACATCCGTGCGACCGGCCGTTTGACGTTTTCGCAGATAAAATCTGCCAAAATAAACATCCCTTTTTGGTGGGTTACTCGTGCTGGTTGGTGCGGTGCTCGTACTCCTCGGGGGTGATGACGTCCTCGATGCGCAGGTTGACGCCCGCCACCTCAAGGCCGGTCATCGCGGCAAGGCGCTCGGTGACACGCGCCTTGACATCGTCGAAGATCGCGGGCGCATAGGCGCCGTACTCGATAATGACGGAGATGTTGACGACCACGCGATTGTCATCGGTGACCTCGACCGTCACGCCCTTGGTCAGATTCTCGGCACCAAACTGCTCCTGCACAAAGTGCATGAGGTTACCCTTCATGCCCAAAACGTGCGGAACCTCGCGGGTGGCCATGGCAACGATCTTCTCGATCACACCGTTGGAATAGGTCAGCGAGTCCTCGGACTCGTCTGTTTCCTCATCATCCTCGTCCGCGTCATCGGCGGACTCGGCCTCGACGAGAGTCTCGTCCTCGAGCGTCACATCCTCGGCTTCGGCGACGACCGCCTCGTTCTCCTCGAGCTCGGTATCGGCTACATCGACCTTCGTATTAAAAGCCATGGTTCCTCCTTATGCCCGCCGCGGATGCGACAGTCGAATACGTATTAGCGGCCGCTAAACAGACGGCCGAAGAAGTTGACGATACCGTTCTCGCCGTCGCGAATCTGGCCGATCACGGCGCCGATCAGCACAAAGAATGCGATGACGAGCGTGTCCCACAGGCCGAGCGTGAGCACCAACACGGCGAGGATAAAGCCAGCGACGGCGCCGAGCGTGGTGTTGGGATGACGCACAGCATAGCTCCAGATGGCAGCGCCCGTACCCTTGATGAGACCCATAGCCTCGTCAAAATCCGCGGCTGCCGCGTCTTGCAACTCGGTTGCCTCTGCTTTGGAATCAACAGGTTCGCTCGCCGGCGTGGCGCTCTGGTCAATCGTCAGGCGCGGCGTACGAGCGGTCTTATCTTGATTGGTATCACTCACCGGAAACCTCCACGGTCTGGACGGTAGTCTTGGACGGCAAAAAACGGACGCGCGTGGTCGTACCCGGCGTGCCGAGCATGGTGTCGCAAGCTTCCTCGATGCGCTGCTGCATCGCGGTAGCCAGAGATGCCACGTCCTTATCGTCAAGCGCGATAGCCTCGACCTTAAATCGGACGTGCGAATCGTCGGGGCCTTGGACGCGGGCCTCGACATGCTCGACCATCACGCGGTCGTCGCGCTCGGCAGCAGCCCTAGCACACGAAGAAAGCGCCGCAAGGGTGACCTCGATATTGCGCTCCCCCGCCGGATGCACACAGGACGGCTCGCGACGAGCAAACATCAGGCGGAAGAAGCTTACCAGCACGCCGATCGCCACAACTCCGCCGCATGCCGTCACGACAATGCGCGGCATGGGGTCGCGCATCAGCAGCATAAAGCGATACGTATACGGCCCCCAAAACTGGCAGACAAGCGTACCCAGCGCCACGATGGCGGCGGCAAGATACACAATCGCTAGGGCTCGTTTGAGTACGCGCACGTGGCGCTCCCTTCAAATCTCGGCACTCGAAATACAAAACGGTTCGCATCATTATAAAAGAGCCGGGTCCGGTGCTCTACGCACGCGGATCCGGCTCATCTATTCCACGAGGCTTGCATGCTCGCTTCATTATGCCCAGATATGCACGGCTTAACCCGTGCGGGCGCTACTCCTCCTCGAGGGCAGCGATGACCTCGTCGGTCATGTCCATGGTGCTGTAAACATCCTGGACGTCGTCGAGCTCCTCAAGACGGTCGATGAGGCGCTGAACCTTCTTGGCGTCGGCGCCGGAGACCTCGGTCGGGGTGGTCGGGACCATGGTGGTCTCGGAGCCCTTGACCTGGACGCCCTGCTCCTCGAGCGCCTTGGAGACAGCCATGACCTCGTTAGCAGTAGTCCAGACGATCCACTCCTCGCCGGCATCCTCGTAGTCCTCGCCACCGGCCTCGGCGATGGCCATCATGAACTCATCCTCGTCACCGGCAGCACCGTTGGCGATCATGGTCTCCTTCTTGGCGTTCTCGTCCAGGATCTCCTTGGCGACGACGATCTGGCCCTTGCGCTCAAACTGGAAGGCAACGGAGCCGGAGGTGCCCAGGTTGCCACCAGCGTGGGAGAAGGCGGAACGGACATCAGCGGCGGTACGGTTGCGGTTGTCGGTCAGGCAGTCGACGTAGACGGCGACACCGGCGGGACCGTAGCCCTCGTACACGATGTTCTCGTAGACGGCGGCATCGGCACCCGAACCAAAAGCCTTGTCGATAGCGGACTTGATCTTGTCCTTAGGCATGGACTGAGCCTTGGCCTTGGCAACGGCAGCGGCGAGGCTGGCGTTGTTCTCGGGCAGCGGGTCACCGCCGAGACGGGCAGCAACGGTGATGTTGCGGCTGAGCTTGGAGAAGAGGGCGGAACGCTTGGCGTCCTGCGCGCCCTTACGATGCTTGGTTGTGGCCCACTTAGAGTGTCCGGACATACGTGTCTCCTATCGGTTTCGACCTAAAGCCCAGCGCAGATGCTCGGGCAATATAAACAAACGTCGTTATGATATACCTACTGCCCTGCGAGATAAACCCCAAAATGAAGGCGTCGTGATGATGTCCCCTTTGGTGCAAAGAAACCTGGCCCTCAATGCACCAAATTAGAACCAGAAGAAGTCGCTGCGGGTGACGGTGGCGCCGATGGCGAAGGGCATGCAGGCGATGACCGGATACAGGTAGCGCATGTAAGTCGAGCCGTTGCACGGGCCAATCAGGCACACAGCGAGCACGCCCAACAGCGGCACCCAGATCGCCAGCGCACGCCATGAATGACGACGCAGCAAGTAGACCACCACGGCGATCATGATCCACACATAGGTGGCCGAGCTCATGGTGAGCGAGATAAAGGGAACACGCTGCACCGCCACACGGTACAAATTGATCAGGTGGTCGCACCAGCGCACCACGTTGCTGTCAACCGGATGGAAGTCGAAGTACTTGAGGTTGTCGGGACGCGCCATGATCTCGGCACTACGCGCCGTGCTGTAGACCCAGGCATCGCGCGCGCTCGGATAAAAATAACCGTAGTAGTTATTGATGAGCGCCGAGATATAGCACTCGGGATCCTTTTTGAACATCTGGGCCCACACCTCAAAATAGGCCTTGATGTCCTCCTGCGAGGCGTACTCGTTAAAGCAGTTCTTGACGGCATCGGACTTGTCGGGGTTGTAGCGGCGGCCCAGGTTCTCGTACTTGAGTACGCGGTCGATCACGGCACGCTCTTCGTCGGTCACTGAACCGTCGCAAGGAGCCTCCACGATGGTGCCGTCCTCCTTAACCGTGGGGTTGACGCCCGAGTTGAGGCCGTCGTGCTTTTGGACGAAACGAGCCGTCTGCTGGAACGGAATCGAGAGGATTTCGCGCTTGGAACCAGGCGTGATATCGTGCGCCGGCATAAAGACCTTGGTGAAGTACATATTAGAGGCAAGGCAGAGCGCAAGTACTGCGAGCACGCCGACCCAGCGGAAGCGCGGGATGGTGCCCGAAGGCGCAGCACCAGTCTGCTTGGCTGCACGACGAGCCACATGCGCGTCCCATACGCAAAACGCCGCCGCGATTACGCATGCCGCCAGGGGAAACACCAGGCCGCCGTTGCGCAGAAACGTGGAACCCATGGCGCCCAGAGCGAGCAGCAGCCAGTCGTGGCGCGCAAAGAGCGCGGGGGCTTTCTCGCCCGCTCGCTCGACATTGGCATCACGACGGGGCAAGCCACATGCCACGAGCTTGACGGTCTGTACCAGCAGCACCAAGAACGCGTCGGCAAAGAGCACGTCTTTGGTGAGCAACGCCGCGTAGTTAGAGAACATCGGCATAAACGCAAAGAACAGCAGGATCGCACCGCGAACCGGCAGGCTCACGCCCAATTTGCGCAGCGACGAAATGGAATAGGCCATGCAGGCAGCCGTGATGACAAATTGAGCGCAGGTGTAGATGGCAAGACCCGCGTTAGCGCTGTTGAACAGCGAAAGCCCCAGCTGAACGCACGAGCCGATAATGGCCGTGTGCACTACGGGATGATGCCCGTTGAGCAACACATTAGGATTGAGCAGACGCAAGTAGTCGCTCGTGCCGTTGGGATAGTTGAACCACTGGCGAATCTGCGCGCCCGTATCTCCCATAAAAAGGCCAGGCAGCGAAGCGATGAGCGTGGGCGCCCAGGCGATCATAAGCACCAGGAAGGGCCCGGCAAAGGGATGGACCGAGAGCACGGCGTGAGTCACACGCCATACGCGGCCAAAGTGCGCCTCGGAAAACGGAATGCGTCGGGAGCTCAACCAATCTAGACACTCAAAGGCAAGGTAGAAGGCAACGACCGCCAAGAGCATCCAGCCCGCGCCGCCAATCCAGGCGCAGATGATGCGGGCTTTGTCGCCAAGGACAATCTCGGCCGAGTCGGTGAGATCGTAGCTGCGGCCGAACACCATGCAGATGGCAAAGAACAGCGACGGCAGAATGATCGATGGGCGCCAGGTGTCGCCACGGCCAAAGAACACGTAGCGAAACGGCAGCGTGAGCAGGCAGGCAAGCGCAAGCAGCATGACCGCGTCGGTATGGCCGGCAAACGAGAGGAGCACCTCGTAGCACACGTACAGCATGCCCGAGGCTTTGGGGTCAATCGCCAAGACTGCGTTGCTCGACACCGGGGCGGGATCGATGGAAAACGCCGTGGTCGCCAACAGCGCGAGCAAAAATGCGATGAGCGTCTGCTTGGCGGGGTAGCGCTTAAACCAGACGATGCGGGCAGCGTCGCGCGCAGCCGTTGTGGAGAGATCGGAATCCTTCACAGTCCAAAGAGCCTTTCTAGAAACCTGCCAAAAAGGGACAGGTTTATTTTGGCAGGTTTTATCTGGGGAAACGTTACGGTTCTGTCATCGTTGCCCAGCGAACCACCACAAAGGCGCCTGTCCCCTTTGTGGTGGTTTTGGTGGCTAGGCGTCGAGGTAGATGCGCTGGGGTTGGTTGCGGCGACGAGCAAAGATGATGAGCGCCAGGCCGGCGATCACGAGCGGCAGGCTCAGCAACTGGCCCATGGTGATAACGCCACCCAGCAGATAACCCAGCTGGGCATCGGGCACGCGCACAAACTCAATGAGGAAGCGGACGATGCCGTAACCCATCACAAAGACGCCCATAAACGTGCCTTGGGGCAGTAGCGGCTTTTTGCGGCTGAGCACCTGCAGAATGCAAAAGAGCACAATACCCTCAAGGAATGCCTCGTAGAGCTGGGAGGGATGGCGCGGCATATCGCCCGCGGTGCCGCCAAAGATCACGCCCCAGGGCAGATCGGTCGGCTTGCCCCACAGCTCGCCGTTGACAAAGTTGGCGCAGCGTCCCAGACATAAGGCCAGCGGAGCACCGATAACGGCAAGGTCGGCGATGGTCCAGGCGTCGAGCTTGTACATGCGGCACACGAGCACGCCGCCGATGATGCCGCCCACCAGGCCGCCATGGAAGCTCATGCCGCCCTCGTTGGTGGCAAAGATCTCGAGCGGATGCGCCCAGTAGTAGCCGTCGCCGTAAAAGATGACGTAGAACAGGCGGGCGCCAATGATAAGGCCAAAGACCACGCCGACCACGACACTCGTCAGGTCGTCGACCGTAATGTCAAAACCCCAACGGCGCTGCGTGCGGTACATGACGACCGCCGTGAGCAGAGCTCCGACCACATAGGCCAAGCCGTACCAGTAGATGGTGATGGGCCCCGCCGAGATGGCGACGGGATCAAGCATATGGTAGAGGTCGTTGAGCATATCGGTCCCCCTGCTCCCTACATACAAATGCGGCCGCGGGCCTTGCGCTCGCAGCCGCATATTCGGGCGTGACGTCTATGCGGAGCATATCGCCCGCAGCTTTCACTTCTTAGAACGGCGCGTACTCGTCGTACAGGTCCTCGGCCTCGCCGGAAGCATTGACCTGCTCGACGCGGGTAACGCCGGGCACGTGCTCCTTCAGGATACGCTCGATGCCCATAGACAAGGTCAGCGAGCTCATGGGGCAGCCGGCGCAAGCGCCCTGCAGCTCCAGCTTGACGACACCCTCGTCGTCGACGCCCACATACTCCATATCGCCGCCGTCGGCCTGCAGGTTGGGGCGAATCTCTTCAAGAACCTTCTTAAGCAGCTCTTCGTTAACAGCCACAGGGGCTCCTTTCTCACAATAACGCGGGCACGCCCGCGGACAGAAGCTATGTTACTACAGCCATGTACCCGCTCACGAGCCGTCCATGCGCGCAGACGCGACTTTCACGAGTAGTCAATTTGGGACGGGGCTCTTTGAGCTGCGTTCGTCGTCAGATAGCGACAACGCATATTACTGTCGAGCCTGTCCCCCGGTACCAATCTGAACATCGACGATGACCTGGCGGTAGCTGATGCCGCAAGAGTCAAGAATGCGGCGGCTGATACGGCCATCATCGGTGTCGGCGTACTTGTTGTCCAGGTAGACAACCTCGCCCACGCCCACCTGCGCCAAAATCTTGGCGCAGTCGTGGCACGGAAACAGCGTGACGTAGACCGTGGAACCCTCGAGGTCCTTGAGCGAACCACGGTAGTTGAGCACGGCGTTGGCCTCGGCGTGGACCACGTAGTTGTGCTTGTCCTGCAGCGGGTCGTCGCTCGTACCCCACGGGAAAAAGTCGTCGTTGAGCGCCGAGGGTGTACCGTTGTAGCCCACCGAAAGGATGCGGTGGTTGGTGTTGGCGATGCACGCACCCACCTGCGTGTTGGGGTCCTTGCTGCGGCGCTGCGCGGCGATAGCCACGCTCATAAAGAACTCGTCCCAGCTAATGACGTCCAGGCGCTTGCCTGACGAAGTTTGATGAAGATCGTCCGACATGGCAGACACCTCCGAAATCGCAATAGTTTGACCCATTGTAGCAGGTGGAAGGTGGAGACGTTTTTGTCCCATCGCCCCCATCGCTACGCGCGGCGTGGCTTTTGGTTGATGTGGTAGAGCTCGGCGAGACCCCGCAACGTCAGCGCATCGTCGACCGTCAGGCTATGGCCGACAAGGGCCGCAAGCGCCTCGGCATCGTCGCCGGTAATGACGATGGGCACGCTGCCCTCCCCCGCGGCCTTGGTCGCGCGCATCTCGGCGAGCACCATGTCGAGCATGCCGTCGATGCGGGCCACCTCGCCCAAGACCACGCCCGAGCGCATGGCCTCGCGCGTGTTGCGACCGATTACATGCGTGGGTGCCGAGGGCTCGACCTGCGGCAGGCGCGCTGCTGCCGCCGAAAGCGAGCGGGCGCCGAGCGCCAGCCCCGGCGCGATAACGCCGCCGACAAAGGTACCGTGCGCGTCGATGACCTCGATATTGGTCGTGGTGCCCAGGTCGATCACAATGCACGGCGAGCCGAAGACGGCGCGGGCCGCCACGGCGTCGGCAATGCGGTCGGGGCCGATCTCGGCCGGGTCGTCGTAGTGCACGGGCATGCCGGTCTTAAGTCCCGGTCCCACCGTGAGCACGCGTCCCGTGCAGGTACGGGAAAGCGCCGCCTTCCACGGACGCTCGAGCGCCGGGACCACGCAGCTCAGCACTGCGGCCGCGGGAACGAGTGCACCCGGCATGCCCGCATCGGCTGCCAGTGCGCACATGACCTGCGCGAGCCTCATGCGCGCTTCGTCGGCCGTAATGCTCGACGGCGTCGTGATCTCGCACGTCGCAAGCGGGCATTCCTGCGCCGCAGCCGAATCCTCGGCAAACAGACCAAAGCGAATGAACGTGTTACCCACGTCGACCGTCAATATATATGCGCACCCATTAAGCATCGTCGGCGCTCCTTTCGTCTGCCCAGCAGTATATCGCCTACCTAAACCAGTCATCCCAAAATGACTAGCTTGCGGCTATACTGGTGCGCGGTCGCGCGCGAGCTCACGCGGCGGCCCTTGGTAACCCGACTTCCCGCGCCGTATCCGTAGCGGCGCTCCCGGGGGAAGCGGATATACGCAAAGGAGTTCTATATGAGCAATCCCTCGAACCGCGCCTCGATGCGCGGGCAACTCACGCTGCGCGGCGTCGTCATCGGCGTCCTTGGCTGCGTGATTATCACGGCAAGCTCGGCCTACACCGCCCTCAAGATGGGCGCACTCCCCTGGCCGATCGTCTTCGCTGCCGTCATCTCGCTGTTCTTCCTTAAGCTCATGGGCAACGCCAGTCTCAACGAGGCAAACGTCACCCACACCATCATGTCCGCAGGCGCCATGGTCGCCGGCGGCCTGGCGTTTACCATCCCGGGCGCCTGGATGCTGGGCTATGCCGACCAGATCAGCTGGCTTGACATGTTTATCGTGGCGCTCGCCGGCACCATCCTGGGCCTGCTGGCCACCGCGCTCATCCACCGTCACTTTATCGTAGACGCCGCGCTTGAGTTCCCCACCGGCAACGCCGCAGCTCAGACCCTGCGCGCGACCGAGGCTGGCGGCAAAACCGGCAAGCAGCTCTTTGGTTCCATGGCCATCGCCGGCATCTATAGCGTGCTGCGCGACGCCCTGGGCGTGGTGCCCAGCATGCTGTGCACGCTCAACATCCCCGGCGTGACCTTTGGCATCTACAACTCGCCCATGCTGCTCTCCGTCGGCTTCCTCGTGGGCTTCGCCCCCGTCGCCTTCTGGTTTGCCGGCGCGCTGCTGGGCAACTTTGGCATCATCGTGGGTGGCACCGCTGCCGGTCTGTTCGACGTTGTGACTGCACAGGGCATCGTCAAGTCCCTGGGCATGGGCCTCATGATGGGCTTTGGCGTCGCCGTCGTCCTCAAGGACATCCTGCCACAGGTCGCCGGTATCGTCCGCGGTCTTGCCGCCGACAGCTCCACCGACACCGACGAGCAGTCGCTCATCTCGGGCTCCCTTAAGCTCGACGCCGGCATCATCGGCCTGGGCGCTGCCGCCATCGCTGTGATCGTCGCCATCGCGCTCGACCTTGGTCCCGTCCCGGCCGTCATCGTGACGCTGTTCACCTTTGTCACCACCATCATGAGCGCACAGAGCTGCGGCCAGACGGGCATCGACCCCATGGAGATCTTTGGCCTCATCGTTATGCTCATCGTGGCAGCCTTCGCGCAGATCGCTCAGGTAAAGCTGTTCTTTATCGCCGGCATCGTGGCCGTGGCGTGCGGCCTTGCGGGCGACGTCATGAACGACTTTAAAGCCGGCGCCGTGCTGGGCACCAACCCGCGTGCGCAGTGGATCGGCCAAGCCATCGGCGGCATCGTGGGCGCCCTGGTCGCCGCAGCCGTCATGGTCGCGCTCGTCACCGCCTATGGCCCGGACGCCTTTGGTCCCGACAAGAGCTTTGTTGCCGCGCAGGCAAGCGTCGTCGCCACCATGGTCTCGGGCATCCCGAGCGTGCCGTGGTTCGTTGGCGGCTTTATCGCCGGTATCGTCATGTACTGGCTCGGCATTCCGGCCATGATGATCGGCCTGGGCGTGTACCTGCCGTTCTACATGTCGCTCACGGCATTCCTGGGCTCCTGCGTCAAACTCGCCTACGACAAGTGGTCCGCCCACCGCGACGCCACCGCTGGTCTTTCTGACGAGGAGAGGGCTGCCAAGGACGCCGCCTTCCAGGAACAGGGCCTAGTTGTCGCCAGCGGCCTGCTCGGCGGCGAGTCCATCGTCGGCGTTATCCTGGCGTTTGTCTCCGTGGGCTTAAGCCTGCTGGGCTAAGCTGAGCAGCTGCTCGACAGCAACCATATTGCCTACGGCTTGCCCGGTCGGTAGCTTTTGCGACTGCCGACCGGGCTTTTTGATATCGAAACAAAGAAAGGCCGGCGCGCTGCGTTTAACAGCGCGCCGGCCTTATCGTTTGGCTAACGAGACGGTCCCGTTATGAATTGAAGTTCGTTGCAGAAACTACGCTCGAAACGCTACATCTGCTTGCGACGACGATCGCCCAGCGTCACGCCCGCAGCCACGAGCGTAATACCGCCGATAACGAAGACCTCGCCCGCAAGCGCGGAGTCATCACCGGTCTGGGCGAGCGCGGCAGGCGCGGCCTGTTTCTTGGCAACGGGGACCTTTGCAGCAGCCTGCGCAACCTGAGGCTTGGCCTGCGGCTTGCTCTGCGGCTCGGCCTTGGGATGATACTTGTCGTACTCGGTCTGAGCGGCAGCCAGCGCATCCTTGGCATCTCCGAGCTCGGCCAGTGCAGCGGCATAGGCGTCGTTGGCATCGGACAGCTTGGCATCGGCATCGCTCAGGGCAGCCTTGAGACCAGCGGCAGCATCGACGGCAGCCTTGTAGCGAGCGTAGGCAGCGTTAAGCTTGACCAGCTTATCGTTGCCCGTCGTGCCCGCGGCAAGAGAGGCCTTGTGGTCGACGGCCTCAAGATCGGCCTTGAGTGCCTCATCGCTGGCAAGCTCGGCCTTGGCCTTGACGATCTCGAGGTCCGCATCGACGACGGCTTCGTTGGCGGCCTCGAGCTGCTTCTGGGCATCGGCGACACTGGCCACGGCAGCGTCATAGGCGGTCTTGGCGTCGTCGACCGCCTTCTGGGCGCCGGCGAAGCGCTCGAAGGCCTTGTTTGCGCCGGCCAGCTCGCCCTCGGCGGCCTTGGCCTTCGCCTGTGCGTCGGACAGAGCCTGCGTCTTGGCGGCAACTGCCTGCTTGGCGTCCGAAAGAGTGGTCGCGGCCTGGACATCTGCGGCCCGGGCCTTGTCTACACCAGCCTGGGCAGTGTCGTCGGCCTTCTTGGCATCGTTAAGCGTGCCCTGCTTGTTCGCAAGATCCGTCTTGGCGGCATCGCACTTGGCGGTAAGGTCCTTGACCGAAGCCGTGGCGTTGTCATACGCCTCATTGGCCTGATCGGACTTTGCCTTGGCGGCATCGCGGGCGCTGTGAGCCTTCGCCTTGTGAGCAGCGGCATCGGCTGCCTTCGTCTTGCTGTCAGCAAGCGTGGCATTTGCCTTATCGAGAGCTGCCTGGGCAGTAGCGGCCTTGCTCTTGGCGGCTTCGAGCTTGGTCTGGGGCGTCTTGACGTCGATACCCTTGAGTTTTGCTTCGGCGGCGTCATATGCCGTCTTTGCGGCGGCGGTTCCGGACTTAGCCTTCTCGTACTCGCCCTTGGCGGTGTTCATGTTCGTGTCGGCCGCGGTATAGGCGTCTTGCGCGTCTTTCTGATTATTGAGAGCGGTGAGATATGCCGTATCAGCCGTTCCCATCGCCTTCTGCGCATCTGCCAGCTTGTTCTGAAGCTGCTTCAGCTGCTCCTTCTGCTCCTGCGTGCCGCCTGCATTGTAGGCGGATTCGATGTAGTCGTTGACGAGCTTCTTGAACTCGGAGACAGTGAAATCCTTCTGCCCCGTGCTCCCGCTATAGTCGAAAACGGTTACCTCGGAATCGGTATTCTTACCGCTACCGGTCGCGATGCCGATAGCCTTCGCGCCGGCATCGATGATGTTGAGCTAGTGCCCGCAGGCGTCTCCTCTTTGATTGCCGTTCTCATCTTTTGTACCGGAATACACATCGGGATAGTTTTGGTAGATATAGTACGAATCATAGCGATGAGCCATGAGATCTTTGCCAGCCTCGCTATTCGCACCGTACTTTTTAATCCAATTCTCGTAATTAACCTTCTCCTGAGTGTAGAGACCAGTGTAGGGCCAGCCAAGCGTATCCTCGGTCTCGCCTCCGGTGTATGCCCCGCCGCCGTCTGCAAGGTTCTCACCTTGATCGAAATAGCAGTTCGAGTGCCCCCAGATGTTCGATGAATATGATGTATTGAGGGCGGCTGCCGCAGTCATGCGGAGGCTGACGCTAAGCTCAGACTGACCGTTCGCCTTGCGGAGGTTGTTCTGGGTATCGAGGTAGGTCAGGGCGTTGCGCATCTGCTCCAAGGAGAGCGGATTGGTGTCTCGAGACATGTCCTGATCGACGTAATTATCATACCAGTCCTGTTTATCTGTCGTCCCCATGAGCATCGACGCGGCAGTGCTTGCATTCGACTTCTGCGTGGCTGTGAACTGGCTGCCGCCGATGATGTAGTTCATGAAGCCGAACATACCCTGACTGATGACTTCCTGGTCAACGGTCATGTTGGACTTTAGGTCTGCAATCTGCTGCTCAAGAGCCTCAACCTGGGCATTAGCAGCGTCATAAGCCTTTTCCGCGGCGTTCGAAGCGGCGCAGGCTGCCTCCCACTCGCTGCGCTTCTGCTTGCGAACTTCGACAAGCTTATCGTACTCAGCCTTCTTGTCGGCCTCGGTCTGCTGGGCCTGCTCGTATGCCGTCTTCGCGGCGTCACGCTTACTGGCCGCGTCCTTGTACTCCTTGTTTGCCGCATCGTATGCAGACTGGGCAGATGCCACAGCAGCGTTGGCGGCGTTGGCCTTCTCCTGCGCGGCAGCGACGGCAGCCTGGGCGGCCTGCAAATTTGTCTGTGCGGTGGCGTCGGCATCCGTCGCGGCATTGAGCTCCGCCTGCGCGTCCTTGAGCTCACCAGCAGCAGCGATCTTGGCGGCCTCAAGCGCACTCAAGTCGACACCCGTACCCGAGACGGCAGCATCGAGCGCGGCCTGCGCCTGGTTGAACTTCTGCTGGGCGTTATCGCGCGCGGTGGTTGCGGCTGCGAGCGCAGCGGCAGTCTCCTGCTTCTTGGCCTGGGCAGTCGTCAGAGCGGCCTCAGTGTCCTTCTTTTCCTGCTGGGCGCTGGCCTCGGCGGCCTTGGCCTGGTCCAGATTGGCCTGTGCAGTAGCAACGGCCTTATTGGCGTCATCGAGCTTTGCCTGTGCGTCCTCGACGGCCTTCTTGGCGGCCTCGTACTCGTCCATACCCATGGCCTCGAGCTTGGCCTGGGCATCATCGAGGGCCTTCTTGGCCTCATCCTGCTTTGCCTTGGCGTCCTTGAGCGCCTGAGTCTTATCCTCGACACTCTTGTTGGCTTGATCGAGCTGATCGTTCAGGTCGCCCAGCTTCTTCTGCTGCTGCTCGGTCTTTTCGACGGCGGCTTTGAGCTCGTCAATCTTCTCCTGGAGCGCGGCGACTTCTGCTGCGTTCTGCTCGATTTCGTTGTCGCTCACAGCCTGCGAGGCCTGATTCTTTTGCTGCTGCGCCTGCTTTTGAGACTGGCCCGCCGCGTCGGCCTTCTTCTGGGCGGCATCGTAGGCGGCCTGAGCGTCCTTGAGCTGCTTTGCCGACTCCTCGGCCAGCTGGGCAGCCGTCTTTACGACCGCTTGGTTACCGGCGGCAACGGTATTCTCTACAGAACTACCCCCCCCCTGAACAGAATCGCCGTTATCGGTTGACGGTGCGGCGATTGCCGCCAGCGGCGACATGAGCGGCTGAGCGATGAGGCCCGCCGTCAAAACGGTTGCGACGGCGCGGTTGGCAACGCCCTTGACGTTGACAGTCTTGGCCCGAGGCTCAAAGTGCTGTGGACTATAGTTTGCCATGGCTTTCTCCCTTTGACACGGATGTATCCATACGTATCAAACGGTAGCTGTCGATTTTTGAATTCTGTTGCGCAACATTGGCGACCAGCGTATTTTTTGTAATTCATGCTCCCGTGCTTCACAATTTCGTCACATTTGAAGGAGCTGGTGCATCATATTTTCGCGTGATGGAATTGAGCCTGTGATTTGCATTTGCTCCCGCGTCATCCGCCCTATCGGATTCCGCATCCAACAGACACCCCGCCCGCCACGGTGTAGAGTTAGGACAACGGGCGCGTTGCGCGGACCGCGCTGGAACGAGGTGAACATGGAACTCGATAGACAACAGCTCAAGCGACTGCGTGAACGCCATCACCGGCGCCATGGCATCCGCCCTGCCCATAGTGAGGCTGCCGAACAGGCTGGTCGCTTTTTAAAGCGCGCGTTCAACATTCGCGAGGGACGCGCGCCCTATCACGTGATCCGCAAGCGTTTTGTAAACGGGGCACGCCTGACCGGCTCTCACCTGTGCATCCTCATCATCGCCATGCTCATCGCAAGCATCGGCCTCGATATCGACTCGGACATCGCCATCGTGGGCGCCATGCTCATCTGCCCGCTCATGGGCTCGGTTCTTGCCATGGCATACGGTATTGCCACGCTCGACCGCGAGATTGCCGTCGAGGCCGTCGCCGGCCTCGCGCTGCAAATGGTCTTTTGCCTGGTCACGTCCACGCTGTACTTTAAGCTCTCGCCCCTTGGCACCACCACGGCGGCCATCATCGACAACTCGACACCCACCGTATGGGACCTTGCCGTCGCGCTCGCGGGCGGCTTTGCGGGCGGCCTAGGCAACTCGCGCGATCAGGAGCCTTCGACGCTCATTGCCGGCGTAGCGGTGGCGACCGCGCTCATGCCGCCACTGTGCGCGGCGGGCTACGGCATCGCCATCGCAAGCGGGTCACTGTTTCTCTCGGCGCTTTACGAGTTTGGCATCAACGTGGTCTTTATCGCGCTGGCGGCCGAAGCCGTATTGCTTCTTTTACGTGTGCCGCTCAAGCGCGACCTCAACGGCGACGGCATTGTGACCGCCGAGGAAAATGCCGAGGTCGACGAGCTGTCGCGCAAGGTGCGCCGCCGCATTATTGTGGGCACGGTGATCTTTGCCATCCCCTGCATCGTTATGACGGCGGGGTCTATTGGCTCGGCGCAGGCCGGCGTGCAGGACGGCTACGGCGTCACCGAAACCACGCGCGAGCTTGCCGCGGTGCTGCCGGGCTTTAAAGATTACACCGTCGCCGTCGAGACCTCGGCCACCGAAGGGGACGAAGAAGGCATCGTCGAGCGCGAGATTGTCGCCCATGTGACGACAGGCGAGGCGCTTGGGGCGCACGACCGCCGTGTCGCCCGCAAACTCATCGACCTCAATGTGCCCGAGCTCGATCGCGTGGAGTTCGATGTGAAGTGATGCCGGCGCGGGATGAATGCTCGCACGGACGCAAGTTACGACGAGGCGCAGACGCGATACGGACACGAGCAAATTGCGGGGTGCAGTTCACACCCGAGCCCCGCTCGCTGTTTTATTGCCGTGAATCAACTGTCCGGATCGACATCGCCAGACTCCACCGTAAACGCCGGATCGGTGCTCACAAGATAAAATCGGGTCACCTCAGTATTTCTAATTAGGTAAATCTGCCCCTGATTGCGTCGGCGCGATATATACGCAACGTGAACCGTGCCGAATTCTTCGCCGTTTTCCTTCTTTATTATCAGGATGTTGGGGTCATCCGTACGCTTAAACTGCCCGCCAACGCAGCTGCCGTCTTTGTCGACCAGTTGCCACCGATGGTTATCCTCTTCAAGAAAGGCCAGGGTTTCCAGACTCGTCTTGTCGTCCCGATAGTAACCGTCAATGGCAAACCCTTCGGAAGCGCATTCCTGCATATAGGACGTTTCTCGGCTTATAGCAAACAGCCCTGTAGCGCCCAAGAGCACAGCTAGGCAGACCACTGCAAGGGCTATCGAAATGGCACGGCGACCCATGTTAGCCCAGCCGATAGTTGCTTAACGGAGCGTGAAACATACCTGGAACCTCCGATATCAGGGGGAACGTCGCCAGCAGGCTGGCGACAACTATATGTTTCTGACATCAAACCATATGGCCGCCACTCGCGGAGGGGGCATCGGCGAACGGCGTGTTTTCATACTCCATTGGTCAAACCTGAGCGCGGCCCTACAGCTCGTACTTGTACACGCGGTAGATGTACTTTTCGGCTTCCATCTCGCAGGTGGCGATGGCCAGACCGTAGCGGTCGTCTCGTCGTTTGGCAGATAGGTCACACTGTGCTGGCCTGCATTGAGCGAGAAATCGCCCTGGGCCTGCAATAACTTGTCTTCAAAGCCCGAGCCAGCCCAGAAATCGGGCGAGCCCACGGAAGGCTGCAGCGAGATCATTTGCGCAACATATGTCCAGCAAAAACGGGTGGTAGCCGGTACGACTACCACCCGTTTGTCTTATATCTGGCTCGAAGTAGGCCAACTACTTCTTAATGCCGCGTCCCAGGCGCTCAGCGACCGACGCCACGGCACTCTCGTCGACCGAGCCGCAGCTCACACAGCCGTCGTGGGCACGCATCTGGCCGGTGACCTCGTCCATCGCGAGCGGCGCCACCTTCTCGAGCTTAAAGCCCTTGCCGGCGCGCATGTTCTCCTTTGCCACGCTGATCATGAGCTTAATACGGTTGAGCTGGTTGACCTCAGACGCACCGGGGTCGTAGTCCACCGCGACGATGTTGCTTTCGGGATGTTGGCGGCGCAGCTCCTTGATCACGGCCTTGCCCACCACGTGGTTGGGCAGGCACGCGAAGGGCTGCGTGCAGATGATGTTGGGCGCACCGTGATCGATCAGGTCGAGCATCTCGGCCGTGAGCAACCAGCCCTCGCCCATGTTGTTGCACACCGAAAGCACCGTGCGGGCCTTGTCAGCCATGGTGCCGATGCGCTCGGGCGCCTCAAAGCGGCGGGACTTTTCGAGCATCTCCTCCACCGGCGTGCGCATCCAGTCCACGAGCTTGATGAGCGCCTGCATACCAGCGCGCGTGGTAGCAGAGCTTCCCAGCTCGTCCTTCTGCAGCTCGGCGTTGCTCATGGAGTACAGGAAGAAGTCGAGCAGGCCCGGCACCACGGCCTCGCAGCCCTCGCGCTCGATAACGTCGACCACGTGGTTGTTTGCCGTGGGGTGGAACTTGACCAGGATCTCGCCAACCACGCCCACGCGCGGCTTGGTGCCCTCGCCCACGAGCGGCATGGTGTCGAACGCGCGGATGGCCTCGCGGCACAGCTTGGTATAGTTGTGGCGGTTAAACTTGGGCGCCAGCTTGCGGGCTCGTGCCATGTACTCCTCGTAGAGCGCGTTGGCGGCACCGGGCGTGGCCTCGTACGGGCGGCAGCGATAGAGCATCTGCATCATCACGTCGCCAAAGAGCACCGCGTAGACTGCCTGCTTAAGCAGCGCCGGCGTAATCTTAAAGCCGGGGTTGTCCTCGCCGAGCGCCACGGCCGAAAGCGAGATCACCGGGATCTCGGGATGGCCGCTCTCGCGCAGGGCCTTGCGGATGAGCGCGATGTAGTTGGTGGCGCGGCAGCCGCCGCCGGTCTGGCTGATAACCACGGCCGTCTTAGACAGGTCGTACCGGCCGCTCTCGATGGCCTCCATAATCTGGCCGGTCACCAAAATGGACGGATAGCAAATGTCGTTGTTCACGTAGCGCAGGCCAGCCTCGACAGCGTCGTGATCGGTCGAGGGCAGCAGCTCCAAGTTGTAGCCAGCACCACGGAACACCTCTTTGACCAGGTCAAAGTGGATCGGCGCCATCTGCGGGCACAGGATGGTGTAGCCCTCCTCGCGCATCTGCTCGGTAAAGGGCACCTTGGGCCACGCGGTCGAGGCACTCTCGCGCTGCGCCTTGAACGTGTACTTGCGGCTCGCGAACGCGGGGGCATCCGTGGAGGGCGCCACCGGCGCGGCATCGCCCTGCTCGTATGCCTCGCCCGCGGCCGTGGCCTCGGCCAGGCGCTCGGCCTCCTGGTCCTTAAGCGCCGCCATGAGCGAGCGGATGCGGATGCGCGCGGCACCCAGGTTGGACACCTCGTCGATCTTGAGCACGGTGTAGATCTTGCCACTGGCCTCCAGGATCTCCTGCACCTGGTCGGTGGTCAGGGCATCGAGGCCGCAGCCGAAGGAGTTGAGCTGGATCAGGTCCAAGTCGTTGCGCATCGTCACAAAACGGGCGACGGCGTACAGGCGGCTGTGATACATCCACTGGTCGACGACGCGAATCGGGCGCTCGGGCTTCACGAGATGCGCGAGCGAATCCTCGGTAAAGACCGCAAAGCCAAAGCTCGAGATCAGCTCGGGCAGGGCGTGGTTGATCTCGGGGTCGTTATGGTAAGGACGGCCGGCGAGCACGATGCCGTGACCGCCGTGGTCCTCAACCCACTTAAGAGCCTCCTCGCCCATGGTCTGGATGTCCTCGTGGAAACGAGCGTCAGCCTCAAACGCAGCGTTGACGGCAGCATCGACCTCGGAGTGCGTGATCTTGGGACCGCGCACGCGACCGCGACCGGCTTGCGCATCGGCAACACGGTCGACGGCGAGGACCTGGTACAGGCGGCGCTTGAGCTCGGTCTTGTCGTGATAGGGCACAAACGGATACAGGAACTCGATGTTCTGCTCGCGGATCTCGTCGATGTTGAGCGCCAGCGCCGTGGGGTAGCTCATGACGATGGGGCAGTTGTAGCAG
>CATZIG010000013.1 GCA_958419975.1 uncultured Collinsella sp. | reverse complement strand
TAGATATGCTTATAGTACTGGACTCAAAAAACTTTATAGTCGATGTATATATAAGCACTGGGTGGGCATATATAAGAGCGTCAAAAGAAGTCCCAGTCACCTAGAAGATGGCTCGGCAGTCCTAAAAGGAGTGGTAAACATGGCAAGCATGGTTCCTTATCGTTCGGTTTTTGGCGTTCGTCCCTCTGCAAGCTCGCTGTTCGATCTGTTTGATGATATGAGTGACCTAGCGAACGGCTCGATTGCCTCTAAGGCGTTCCCCGTTGACGTTGAGGATAAGGGCGATGGCTATGAGGTCAAGGCTTATCTTACCGGCGTCGCCAAGGACGATATCGATGTCGAGCTTAACGAGGGCCGTCTCTCCATTAGCGTGAATGTCGAGGAAGACGAGGAGAACGAGGGCAAGAACTTCCTGCAGAAGGAGTTCAGCTCGTACAGCGCGACGCGTGGTGTGTATCTCAAGGATGCTTCGAGCGAGGGTCTCTCGGCTAAGTACGCCGACGGCATCATTACCGTTACGGTTCCCAAGATCGTCGAGAAGAAGAACGTTACGAAGATCTCCATAGACTAACTTCGTTGGTGTTCTGCGCTATTAAAAGATAACAAAAGGGGCTGGGAAGCGATTCCCGGCCCCTTTTGCTGTCTAGGACAGTCTATTGAATGGTTGCTGGCCGATACTGACTTGCGGGGCGTATCGAGAGATTTCGCGATCCTTGGAGAAGGGTGGCGGAGCTGCCGACCTCGTCATCCAGGGTAGCGGCTAGAGCTTTGGCATAGCTTTTGACGGTAAGACTCGGGCGATTGTTATCTTGGCTGATATGCATGGCAATGAGCTGTTCGGTGCGATCGGTAACAAGCTCGCGTGCGGCTTCGGCGGCTTGGCTGTTGGAGAGGTGTCCCCTTGCAGACAGGATGCGCTCCTGAAGAAAGCGGGGATATTCTCCCTCGCGCAGCATGGTCACATCGTGGTTGCTTTCGAGCGCGAGGACTCGACAATCTTTGAGGGTGTTCATGGCTTGGCTCGATAGCTCTCCGGTGTCGGTGGCAAAGCCGATGGAATCATCGAGGGCGTCGAATCGATAACCGACTGGATTGATGACATCGTGTGATGTTGAGTAGGTTTGCACGTGGATGCCGGCAATGGATAGGGCGTCGCCGGGATCGAATTCCTCGACAGGCAGATGCGAAAGATTTTCTTTGTTCGAAAGAGTGCCCCTGCTGGCAAAGAGGGGGCCGTGCCAGTGCTTGCACCAGACATCGAGGCCCTTGATGTGATCGCTATGCTCATGAGTAATGAGAAGAGCCGAGACGTTGTCTGTCGAGAGCCCCAGTTCTGCCATGCGCTTTAATGTCTCGCGGCGAGACAGTCCGTCATCGACCATAATGAGCCCCTGCGGGCCCTCGATGAGTGCGCAGTTGCCTTTAGAGCCACTGCCGAGGATATGAAGGTGCAGACGAGACATAAGATTCCAAAGGATACAATGGGTGCGGACGAATAGAGGAGGAAGCAAATGCCTACGGTATCTCAGCATTATGGACACCATGCCGTGCCTGGGGCAGTCGATGAGACCCGGACGAGGCAGCAGGCTGCTCCTGTCGTGCTCATGGTATCAGGCGGCGCGGACTCGACGGCACTGCTTCTTATGGCGTGCACATCAAAGCTGGATATCCAAGACGGACGCGGTGTTGCCCCCATTGCTCGCGAGCGCCTGCATGTGCTGCATGTAAACCATCATCTGCGCGGCAAGGCGTCCGATGGCGACGAGGCCTTTGTGCGTGAGCTCTGCGCGAAATATGGTTTACCGCTGTGCGTGGAGCACGCTTATTTTGATGGGGAGTCGGGCAATATTGAGGCCGCGGCCCGCGAGGTGCGCTATGCCGCGGCGCGGAGGTATGTTCGCGAGCTCTGCGCCCAGACGGGGGCACCGCGAACGGCGGCTCGTATCTGCACCGCGCACACGTCTTCGGATCGCGCGGAAACGTTTTTGATGAACGCGATTAAGGGTTCAGGGCCCGCTGGCCTATCGAGCATTCCTCGCCGGAGGAATATCGTGGTGCGCCCCTTGCTCGACCTAACTCATGGCGAGCTCGTGGGCTATCTACAGGTACATGGTCAGCCGTGGCGTGAGGACGAGAGCAATGAGGATATCTCGTATCTGCGAAACTACGTGCGCCATCGGGTAATGCCAGTGGTGGCACAGCGTAATGCGAGCGTGTGCAAGACGATCGGCGCCGCCTGTGAGATCTTGGGTGACGAAGACGCGTTTCTATCCCAGCTGTCGGCGCAGGCGTTTCGAAGCTGTTTGCGTAAAGAGGCGGCGGGCGCGCTGGTGCTCGATGCCAGACGCCTTGCTGCGGCCGAGGTGGTAATCGCGCGGCGCATCGTGCGACTGGCGATCAAACGCATCGATCCGGACGCTCGTCCAGAGATGCGACATGTGGAGCGAGTCCTTTCCTGCGTTGCCGAGGGCGCCGGCTCGGTCACGCTTCCGGCGGGAATTGACGCACGCGTCGAATTTGGCATGCTGGCGTTTAAGGCTCCGGTGGCTCGCGAGGGCCTGGTCGCTGACTGGGTTACCGTACCCGGTCGTTTGCCGTTGGGCGGGGGACGTATGCTGGTCGCAGAGCCGATGGCCGTTGAACCGGGATGCGATATCGTGCGCCGCGCCCGTGAGCTTGCGGCTGCCGGGGAAGTGGCAGCTTTGGTAGATGCGGCTGCCCTGGGTTTTGCCGACAGCGATAGTGAGCGGATCCTGGCGGGCTCGCGTGGCGAGATCCCTGCCGAGGCGCGATTGGCGCGCCTGTGGGTGGACGGTCCCGCACCGGGAGACGTGATGTGCCCGTTAGGAATGAGTGGCCGAAGCAAGAAGGTATCCGACTTGCTAGGAGAGGCTCGCATTCCCGTTTCCGAGCGCGCCGGCGTGCCCATGGTGAGGACGGCGCCGGGAGGTGCCGTGGTGTGGGTCGCCGGAGTTCGCGCGGACGAACGCTTTAAGTGCACGGCGGCGACGCGTGTGGCCTATCTGCTTCGCGTGGTTGACGCGGATTAGCCCCTCGTACCAGCTTTTCTGTGCGGCGTTGACGGTATTCCCGCGCTGATGATGCGCGGGCTGGAAAATATACCCCGTGCGCTGCTAGAATGTGTAGTTCGCGTCCATACGGCGGTGTGTGGGCGATTAAGCACAAGAAAGGGTTGTCATGGCTTCTCAACATCCGGATATCGAGAAGGTTCTGTTTACGCAGGAGGATATCGAAGGTATCGTTTCTCGCCTGGGCGAGGAGATTACGCGCGACTACGCTGGTAAGGATCTGGTGTTGATCGCGGTCCTGCGCGGCGCCGTTGTCTTTATGGGTGACCTGATGCGCAAGATCGAGCTGCCGACCAACATCGATTTCATGGCTGTTTCGAGCTATGGCGACGGTGTGAAGTCTTCGGGCATCGTGCGTATCATTAAGGACCTGGATATCGACATCCGTGGTCGCGACGTGCTGATCGTCGAGGACATTCTGGACTCGGGCCTGACCCTCAAGTACCTGATGAAGAACCTTGAGAGCCGCAAGCCCGCCTCGCTGGAGGTCGCAGCCTTCCTGTGGAAGGACGTTGAGGACCGCACCTCGGCCATCACGCCCAAGTATGTTGGAACCCATTGCCCCGATGCCTTTGTGGTGGGCTACGGCCTCGACTATGCCGAGCGCTATCGCAACCTTCCGTATCTGGGCATTTTGAAACCGGAGGTTTATTCGTAAGATGCCCGACGACCGTAACGACAACAATTCCCAGACTCCCCGGGAGCCTAAGATCCCGGGGATGCCCGGAGGCAAGAAGCCCACGCGTACGGGCTGGCTGTATTTTCTTTTGGCTTGCGCGCTTCTGGGCTATGCCTTCTTTAATATGGGCTCCGGTTTTGCCAGCTCCAGCAATACCGTTAAGCTCGCGACGAGCGAGATGGTCAGCGCCATTAAGCAGGATCGCGTCGAAGATTTGACCTATACGGTTCAAGACGGAAGCGTGGCGGGTCATTACTGGAAGACAAAAAAGGACAAGGGCGATACGAGCGAGCTCAAGAGCTTTTCCTCGACCTATGTCGGCTCCGATTCGCTTGCCGAGCTTATGGCGGAGCACCCCGACACCAAGTATATCGTCAACACCAACGACCCTGATTTTTGGGGCGACTTGGCGATGAGCGTGCTGCCGACGATCGCCCTGATCGCCATCATGTTCTACTTTATGCGCCAGATGATGGGCGCCAATAACAGGAACATGCAGTTTGGCAAGACCAACGCCAAGACTAACGAGGCTACGCGTCCCAAGGTAAAGTTCGAGGACGTTGCCGGCGTGGACGAGGCCGTCGAGGAGCTCGAGGAGATCCGCGACTTCCTGAGCGATCCGGACCGCTATCGCAAGCTGGGTGCCAAGATTCCGCGCGGCGTTTTGCTAGTGGGCCCTCCGGGTATCGGTAAGACGCTGCTGGCTAAGGCCGTTGCCGGCGAGGCAGGCGTGCCGTTCTTTAGCATCTCGGGCTCTGACTTTGTCGAGATGTTCGTGGGCGTCGGCGCCAGCCGCGTGCGCGACCTCTTTAAGGAGGCCAAGTCCCAGGCTCCGTCGATCATCTTTATTGATGAGATCGATGCCGTGGGACGTCAGCGCGGAGCCGGTCTGGGCGGCGGCCACGACGAGCGCGAGCAGACGCTCAACCAGCTGCTGGTCGAGATGGACGGTTTTGAGGAAAGCGAGTCGGTCATCCTGATCGCCGCAACCAACCGTCCCGATATTCTGGACCCGGCATTGCTGCGCCCCGGTCGTTTTGACCGCCAGGTTACGGTCGACCGTCCGGATGTGAAGGGCCGCGAGCAGATCTTGCGCGTGCATGCCGAGAACAAGCCGATGGACGAGGACGTTAAGTTTGAGAAGCTCGCCCAGATGACCGTTGGCTTTACTGGTGCCGATTTGGCGAACCTGCTCAACGAGTCTGCGCTGCTGGCCGCTCGCCGTCATCGTTCCGTGATCTCGATGGACGAGGTCGAGGAATCGATGGAGCGCGTGATTGCCGGACCGCAGCGCAAGGGTCGCGTGATGACCGAGGCCGAGCGCACCACGATTGCCTACCACGAGAGCGGTCACGCCCTGGTGGGCCACATCCTGGAGCACTCCGATCCGGTCCACAAGATCTCGATCGTCAGCCGCGGTCAGGCTCTGGGCTACACGCTGCAGCTTCCGCAGGAGGACCACTTCCTCAAGACTAAGAACGAGATGCTCGACGAGCTCGCCGTGTTCTTGGGCGGTCGCGTTGCCGAGGAGCTCATGTGCGATGACATTACGTCGGGTGCGAGCAACGATCTGGAGCGCGCAACCAAGATGGCGCGCGAGATGGTCACGCGCCTGGGCATGAGCGAGGAGCTGGGCACGCAAGTGTTTGGCGAGGCGCAACATCAGGTGTTCCTTGGTCGCGATTACGCCGATCACCAGGATTACTCCGAGGAGACGGCGCGCCGCATCGATATCGAGGTTCAGCGCATTATGCGTGAGGCCCATCGTCGTGCGGTCGAGATCCTGGACGCCCGTCGCGATCAGCTCGATCTGATGGCGAAGGTGCTGCTTGAGCGCGAGACCGTCGAAGGCGACGCCGTGAACGCCCTGCTCGACAACGAGTGGGATGCGTACCTTGAGCGCGAGGGCGATATCCTGGCGGCCAAGGAGGAGCGCAATGCCAAGGCGGCCGGCATGCCGACCAAGAAGCGCGCGCCTCGCATGAGCGAGGAGGAGCTGGCGGCTGATGCCGCGGCCTTTGCGCAGGCGGCCATGCAGGAGGATGCCGAAGCCGCATCCGATGATGCTGACGATGACCATGCCGTCGTCGGTGCCGATGCCGACACCGACGCCGACAAATAGTCTCTGTGGCAAAAGCCTCCGCGGGGAAACCTGCGGAGGCTTTTTCTTTTGAGCGATATGGGGCCGTCTGTTGATTGGGGACAGACTTAAATGAGCGTTTTCACGCATTCAAGTCTGTCCCCAATCAACATTGCTGCGGCACTTTGCTCGGCTAAAGCGTACAATAGCGCCTATGCGAAAGGGGAACAGATGATCAACGAAACTATGTATGCTCGCGGTGCGGAAAGCTCCATCATCCGCGAGATCTTTAGCTATGGTCTTGAGCGCAAGGCACAGATCGGTGCGGAGAACGTATTCGATTTCTCGCTGGGCAACCCGAGTGTTCCGGCACCCGCCGCTGTGGCTGAGTCCATTAAGAAGGCCCTGGAGCTGCCGAGTGACCAGCTGCACGGCTACACTCCCGCGCCGGGCCTGCCGCAATGTCGAGCAGCCGTCGCCGAATCGCTCAACCGCCGCTTTGGCACGAGCTATGAGGGCAAAGACGTCTTTATGACGGTGGGCGCCGCGGCTTCGCTCACCTGTACGCTCAACGCCGTTACGAATCCGGGCGACGAGGTTATTGTTATCGCTCCGTACTTTCCGGAGTATCGCGTGTGGATTGAGAAGGCCGGCTGCACGTGTGTTGAGGCGCTCGCCGATGAAGACACGTTCCAGCTGAGCGTGGACAACGTGCTCAAGGCGATCAGCGATAAGACAGCGGCCGTCATTATCGACTCGCCCAACAATCCGACCGGTGCCGTATATACGCGCGACACGCTGACGCGACTGGCCAATGTTCTGCGCGAAGCCAACGCTCAGCGCGATCCCGAGAATCCGATTATGCTCATCTCGGATGAGCCGTACCGCGAGATTGTCTACGGTGCCGAGGTGCCTTGGGTGCCCTCGATCTACGAGAACACCGTGGTGTGCTACTCGTATTCTAAGTCGCTGTCGCTACCTGGTGAGCGCGTCGGCTGGATTTTGGTTCCCAACACCAATCCACAGGCTGCACGTCTGATGCCGGCTGTTGCGGGTGCTGCCCGTACGCTGGGTTTTGTATGCGCACCGGCGCTCTTTCAGCGCGTGATTATCGATTGCATCGATGAGCCGAGTGACGTTGAGGCCTATGCACGCAACCGCACCGCGCTTACCGACGCACTAGCGGAGTATGGCTACACCTATGTTGAGCCGGATGGCGCGTTCTACCTATGGGTGAAAGCGTTGGAGCCCGATGCGAATGCGTTTTGCGAGCGCGCAAAGAAGTATGAGTTGCTTGCGGTTCCCTCGGACAGCTTTGGTATGCCGGGTTGGTTCCGCCTGGGCTATTGCGTGAGTTACGAAACGATTGTCAATTCGCTACCCGCTTGGAAACAGTTGGCGGACGAGTATCGTTAAGAGTAAAGCGCTCTGCCTACAATGTTTTACGTGAAACGGGGTTTGGTGTTAAGCCGGACCCCGTTGTCATGGACGTTGTGTCTTTGGGATGGAGTGGTTTTACGACTATCGAAGGCTATGCGTACAATGAATATAAGCGACGGCCGTGCCAGATAAGGAGACCTGATGCCCTACCTGCTTTCTTGTGACATTCATACCCATACGATGTTCTCTGCGCATGCATATTCGACCATTGAGGAGAATGTGTACTGGGCGGCAGAGCGTGGTCTGCAGGTGCTCGGATCTGCCGACCATTTGAGCTCTATGGTTACGGCTTGCCCCAATGACCTGCGCAGTTACCAGTTCTTTATCAACCAGGATATCTGGCCGCGCATTTGGAGCGGCGTGCTGGTGCTGCGTGGTGCCGAGGCCGATATCGTTTCGCTGGACGGAAGCCTGTTTGGCGAGGACACTCCTGTCACGCTCGATATTGCCGGCGATTCGTACAGCCGTCAGCATTCGCTGTTCGATTTGGTTACGCGTAATTTGGATTATTTGGTTGCGAGCGTGCATAATTCGCAGATTGCTGAAGGCGCGACGCTGGCCCAGACGACCGAGATGTATATCAATGCCCTGGAGCACCCCAAGGTGTTCATGCTGGGTCACACGGGGCGTTCGGGCGTGCCGTTCGATATCGACGAGGTGCTGTTGGCAGCTAAGGCCAAGCACAAGATTATCGAGATCAACAACCATAGTCTTGAACACGGTGTCGACACTGAGCATTGGGCCGTATGCCGCAAGATCGCCGAGCGCTGCGCCGAGCTGGGCGTGGGCATTGGCGTGTCAACCGATGCCCACATTGGCATGGCCATTGGCAAGCTCGATCACGCGCGCAAGATGCTCGACGAGATTCACTTCCCGCTGGATTTGATCGTGACGCGCGACCGCGAGACGTTGCTGCGCGAGATGGCGGCAGCCGGTGTGTGCGATCTGCGCAAGGGGATGTAGCGGAGTTTATAAACCAAGCGAAGGGGGCGGCCCAGACGGGTCGCCCCCTTTCTTGTGCCGGAGAATTAGCGGCGTTCGAGGACCGCTACGGTTTCGGTGTGGTCGGTATGGGGGAACATGTCGACGGGCGTGATCTTGAGCAGGCGATAGCCTCCGTCGAGGAGCTGGTGCAGGTCGCGCTCCTGGGTCACGGGGTTGCAGCTGATATAGGTGATGCGGCGCGGCTTAAGTGCGCAGGCAGCTTCGAGGAACTCGGGGGTAGAGCCGGCGCGCGGCGGGTCGATGGAAAGGACATCGATGCGCTCGCTGTTGTCGGCGGCATCTAGGATGTAATCGGTGGCATCGTCGGCCATAAACCAGGCGCTGCGGGTAAGACCGTTGAGCTCGGCATTGCGGCGCGCGTCGGCAATGCCCGCCGGATTGCGCTCTACGCCGAGCAGCATGATGCCGATGCCCTTGTTCTGGGCATCTTTAGCTGCGCAAAGACCGATGGTGCCGCTGCCGCAGTAGGCATCCATAAGCACATCGCCCTGGTGCAGATCCATGCCGTCGATAGCGAGCTGATAGAGCAGCTCGGTCTGTTGCGGGTTGGTCTGGTAGAACGCGGTGGGGGAGATATCGAAGTCGCAGCCGAGTAGCTGGTCGCGCATGCACTCGGCGCCATACACGATGCGGGTTTCCTCGCCGAGGATGGCGTTGCCGGGGCGTCCGTTGATGTTTTGGGCAACGGTGACGATGTGCGGATTGAGTGCGGCGACAGCCTCAAAGAACTCCTGCGCATGCGGTAAGTCACGCTGGGCGGTCACGAGCGTAACCATGACCTGGTCGGTACGCCAACCGCAGCGGACGACGGCATAGCGAAGCAAACCAAGATGCTTGTCCTCATTAAAGGCGGGAATGTGCAGGCGCTCAGCTTCACGCGCGATGCCGTTAAGAATCTGCCGGGCGCCCGGTGCCTCGACAGGGCATTCGGGAACAGCAACGATTCTGTGCGTGCCGCGCTCAAAGAAGCCGCAGCGGACAGCGCCCTCCTTACCAGGAGCAAACGGAGTGGCAGCCTTATGACGAAAACCGCGCGGCGAAGGATACTTGCCCGGGTCGCCCAGGGTGACGCCCATACCGCGAATGGGGTCGACGCTAATACCCTCGCGCTCGCAAAGAGCAGCAAAAAGCTCCTCCATAGCAGTCTGCTTAGCGGCGAGCTGTTTCTTATAAGGACGATTGAGCGCCGTACACCCACCGCAAGTTTTCATAATCGAACAGGGAGACTTGGGGTCCACAGCCTTACGCGCAGATGGAACCGAATCTTTATGCGAGCGCTTGGAGCGAGTCTGAGATGCCTTGTCCCCGCTCCGGCGAGAGTCAGAACGCTTGGTCTTAGCCCTGTTCTTGGTCGATTTGCTTTTTGCAGCTTTAGAAGACTTGGATTTCGTAGAAGATTTCTCCTCCTTCGATCCCTCAGCCGCCTCCACAAAAGCACGACGAGCCCTACGCTCCGCACGAGATTCTGCCATCAATAACTCCACTAATTCATGAATTAAAGCTGCAAGTATTGTACCGTGCCAAGCCAGCAGACGATATACAAGCGGTTTATTCGTGTCAGTGATAAGCCCAACGACGGTTGCCCGGCGTGGGCGGGGAGCGGCGCGTAATTAAGTTTATCGCGAGTTCCGCACGCAAAGGAAAGCACTTAATGTGCTTTCCGTCTTGCGCAGGACTGTAGAGCAGGAAACTTAATTACGCGCCGCTCCCCGCCCACGCCGGGCAACCCCTCCCTTGTACTTTATCTAGGTAGAGTGTATGATTCTGAACGTTACATGACTCACTTTACTTAACTAAAGTGCCACCAAGGGGGAATACCATGAATACCGATATGTCTCGTCGTCAGTTTGTTGGTCTAGCCGGCTCGTTTGCCACGGTGCTTGGCCTCGGTCTTGTCGGCTGCGGCGGTGGTGCCGATAAGGGCTCTGCTGCCGGATCTACCGCGGCCAAGGATGTGAAGGGCGCTGCGGAATCCAAGAAGCTCGTGGTGGGCTTTGACAAGTCCTACCCTCCGTATGGCTTTGTGGGCGACGATGGCGAGTACACCGGTTTTGATCTCGATCTGGCCAAGGCCGTTGCCGACAAGCAGGGCTGGGAGGTCAAATACGAGGCCATCGACTGGGACGCCAAGGATACGCTGCTCAACTCGGGCGCCATCAACTGCATCTGGAACGGCTTTACCATGGAGGGTCGCGAGGACGACTACACGTTCTCCGAGCCGTATATGCTCAACGAACAGGTGCTGGTGGTCAAGAAGGATGCGGGCATCAAGAGCTGGGACGATCTTGCCGGCAAGACCGTGATTACCCAGACTGATTCCGCTGCACAGGATGTGCTCGAGGGCGACCAGAAGGATTTGGCCGCGACGTTTGCCACGCTCGATACCATCGGTGAGTACAACACGGCGTTTATGCAGCTCGAGAGTGGTGCGGTCGATGCCGTCGCCTGTGACCTCTCGATCGCTCAGTATCAGCTTGCCGCCAAGCCCGATGCCTATACGCAGCTCGACAAGCCGCTGTCCAGCGAGCACTATGCCGTTGGCTTTAAGAAGGGCGACACCAAGTCGGCCGACGCCGTGACCGAGTCGCTCAAGGCGCTCTACGAGGATGGCACGGTCAAGGACCTGTGCGATAAATATGCGAGCTACGGCCTGTCCTTCGACAACTGGGTTTTGAAATAGCGGGTTTTCCAGGTGCCCGATTTTGCCGTTCAAACCGTCGCTTGCGTACATTTAGTACGCGACGCTCCTCTTTCACGGCAAACTCGGGCACCTGGAAAACCCGCTTTAGCATTGGGTTCGCTGTTCTGTTGCTGTGAAAGAGAGCTTGGGTTGTCTATTCAAGTCATGATGCAGATGCTTGGCCAGGGATTCTTGGTCAGCTTGCAGCTGTTTGTGCTGACGCTGCTGGGGTCGATTCCGCTGGGAATCCCCGTGGCGTTTATGCGCATGAGCAAGGTCGCGCCGCTGCGTTGGATTGCGCGCATCTACATTTCGGTCATGCGCGGTACGCCGCTCATGCTGCAGATGTTTGCCATCTACTTTGCTCCGTATTACGTGTTCGGCATTTCGCTTACGCCCGATTCCAAGTGGACGGCGTGCGTTGTGGCGTTCATCATCAACTACGCCGGCTACTTTGCCGAGATCTATCGCTCGGGCCTGCAGTCGATTCCGCGTGGTCAATATGAGGCCGCCGAGGTGCTGGGCTACTCGCGTCTGCAGACGTTTTTGTACATCGTGATGCCGCAGGTCGCCAAGCGTATTCTGCCGGCGATGGGCAACGAGATCATCACGCTGGTCAAGGACACGTCGCTGGCGTTTGCCATCGGCGTGGGGGAGATGTTCTCGACGGCCAAGGCGCTGGTTGCCTCGCAAGTGAGCATGGTGCCGTTTGCGATCGCGGCGCTGATCTACTGGGTCTTTAACTTTGTGGTCGAGATGCTGCTGGGCGCCGCGGAGAAAAAATTGGATTACTACCATGACTAATTCGGTAATGAATATAGCGAACGCGCGTAAGGCGTTTGGCGGCAATGAGGTGCTCAAGGATATCTCACTCGAGGTAAAGCGTGGCGAGGTCGTGGCGATTATCGGGCCTTCAGGCGGCGGTAAGTCCACACTTCTGCGCTGCGCCACACTGCTCGAGACACTTGACGGAGGCTCGCTCTCGTTTGGCGACCTTGCCGTTGCGACGGACACGGGGTCGGATGCGGTATATGCGAAAGGCGACGTGCCCAAGCGGGCGCGCTCGCGATTTGGCCTGGTGTTTCAGAACTACAATCTGTTTCCGCACTATACCGTGATGAAAAATATTACCGACGCTCCGATTCGCGTGCTCAAGCGCCCGCGCGAGCAGGCGGAGGCACGCGCACGCGAGTTAATCGCGCAGATGGGGCTTGCGGGCAACGAGAACAAGGTTCCGTGTGAGCTTTCGGGCGGTCAGCAACAGCGTGTGAGTATCGCCCGCGCCTTGGCGCTCGACCCGGAGATCTTGTTCTTTGACGAGCCGACCTCGGCGCTCGATCCCGAGCTAACGGCCGAGGTGCTGCGTGTAATTAAAGACCTTGCCGCGCAGAATATGACGATGGTGATCGTGACCCATGCGATGCAGTTTGCGCGCGATGTTGCCGACCGCGTGGTCTTTATGGACGGCGGTCGCATTGTCGAGGAGGGTCCTGCCGAGCAGGTTATCGATCACCCGCGTGAGCAACGTACCCGTGAGTTCTTGAGCCGTATCGAGGGCTAGGCTCAGCTATATATTGAGAAGAAGCCGCCGCAGGTCTTATGGTCTGCAGCGGCTTTTATTTGTATCGATGGGGTTTAATAATCGCCTCGCATGCGTTCTTCTTCCTCTCGCCGCCTGTATTCATACGTGCGCCGAAAGGTATGCATGGATAGTCGTCCGTGAGGGTAGGGTGGTGGCATAGGACATTTGGAGGGTGAGTCGGCTCGGCTGCCGACCATGCTGCCGACCATGCTGCTCCCGGGACGGCATCGACCGCGAACTCTCCCCGTTGGCGTCGCGCATCGCGCGCGACCCTGCAAGGAGGTCATCATGGGTGCTCCCAAGACCGGCAACGTAAGGAACGTGGTGCTCGTAGGCCAAGGCGGGGTGGGCAAGACTTCACTCGCCGAGGCCATGCTCCACCTTTCCGGTAAGACCGCCCGCCTGGGTGGCCACGACGGCACCAAGCCCACGCTCGACTATGACCCTGAAGAGGTCAAGCGTTCATTTTCCATCTCGACGACCATCGCGCCGATCGACTGGAAGGGCGCCCGCATCAACGTGCTCGATGCTCCGTGCTATCCCGATTTTATCGGCGACGCCTTTGCTGCGATGAGCGTTTGCGAGACGGCTCTGTTTGTGGTTGACGCCGAGGCCGGCCCGCAGCCAACGACGGTCAAGCTCTGGTATGCCGCCGAGGACCTGCGCCTGGCGCGTGCGGTGTTCGTAAACCGCTTGTCGCGCTCCGAGGCCAGCTTTGCGACCACGATGGACCTGCTGCAGGAGCGCTTTGGCACGCGCCTAGGCGCCGTGACCCTCCCCTGGGGCGAGGGCGAGGACTTTGACGGCATCATCGACCTGGTGCGCATGAAGGCGCGCCATTGCAACGGCACCGAGGCCGTTGAGTCGGAGATCCCCGAGGAGTATCGTGCCCAGGCTGAGGAGGCCCACGACCATCTGTGCGAGTTGGTGGCCGAGGCCGACGATGAGCTGATGATGAAGTACCTGGAAGGCGAGGAGACGCTGACGCAGGAGGAGCTTGAGGGCTTGTTGTCCAAGGCGATCGCCGAGCGCATCTTTGTGCCGGTCTTTGCGGGCGATTGCATTAAGGAGCAGGGCGTCAACTCGCTGATGGACGACATCGCCACGTACTTTCCGGCGCCGACGGACTACGGCGAGATGCCGCTCATCGACGGCGACTCGCTCAAGATCTCGAGTGACGATGACCGTCCGGTGGCATTTGTGTTTAAGACGCTGGCCGACCCGCAGCAGGGCCGCATCAGCTTTATCAAGGTGCTGACGGGCACGCTTGAGCCGGGCCTTGAGCTGATCAACGCGCGCACCCGCAAGAGCGATCGTCTGGCTCACCTGTATGTGATGTGCGGCCGCGACATGACCGAGGTCGGTCACGCCTATGCCGGCGATATCATCGTGGCGCCTAAGCTGGCGGCCGAGACGGGCGACACGCTCTCCATTACCGGTAAGGTCGAGGCGGCGGCGTTTAAATTCCCCAACTCGCAATACCGCATCGCCATCGAGGCCGAGAACCGTGGCGACGAAGAGAAGCTCTACACGTTTATCGAGAAAGCCTGCAAGGCCGATCCGACCATGAGCATCGACCGCGACGAGGAGACCGGCCAGACCATCATTTCGGCGGTGGGCGAGGCACAGGTTTCGGTGTTGCTCAACCGTCTGGAGGATCGCACCAAGGTCGTGGCCAAGAGCGTGCCGATCCGCATTCCGTATCGCGAGACCATCCGCCGCACGGCGAGCGCCCAGGGCCGCCACAAGAAGCAGACCGGCGGCGCCGGTCAGTACGGCGACTGCTGGCTGCGCGTTGAGCCGCTCATTGGGCCCGACGGCACGAGCGACGGCTATGAGTTTGTTGACGAGGTCGTGGGTGGCCGCATCCCGCGCTCGCTCATCCCCGCTGTGGACAAGGGCGTCCAGGAGACCATGAAGGACGGCATCATTGCCGGCTATCCGCTCACGGGCATTCGCGTCGCGGTGTACGACGGCTCGTATCACAGCGTCGACTCCAACGAGATGGCGTTCCGCGCGGCGGCCCGCATCGGTCTGCGCAAGGCATGCGCCGATGCCGACCCCGTGGTGCTGGAGCCCATCGAGGAAATCACGGTGACTATCCCCGAGAGCTACGCCGGCGCCGTGATGGGCGACATCTCGGCCTCGCGCGGTCGCGTGACGGGCATGGAGACCGATGAGCGCGGCGATACCGTGGTCATTGCCCAGGCGCCGCTGGCCGAGCTGACGGATTATTCGACGCGCCTGCGCTCTATCACGCGCGGCACGGGTGACTTTACCATGAAGCCCGCCGGCTACGAGCAGGTGCCCTATGACGTTCAGGCCAAGCTGGTCGAGCGCTATGAGGAGGGTCGCGCCAAGTAGCGTGTGATTTTGCCTGCAATGTAGGTGCTGACGAAAGGGCCGCCCTGGGTAACTGGGGCGGCCCTTTTTGGTCCCCGGTGGGGTTGCAAATCGGTTCTTGTCGTGGCTTGGGGCTAGTTCCCCGAGGTCTGATTGCGGCCGGTGGCGTAGTCGATCTGCACATGCGGCTGCAGGTTGTAGCAGTATACGTGGAAGCAGAGGGTCTTGCCGTGGTCCTCGACCGATTGCGCCTCAAGGCGCACACCGCGGCAGACAAGTTCCTCTTCGTTATACATGGGCGTGACGCGGTAGAGCACATGGTTGCCCGTGTCGCGGATGTAGCCGAGAATCTGCTCCTCAAACGGCAGCATGCCCGTTTCGTTGAGATAGCGCGTGCCGGTGAGGAGATTTTTGCGGTTGGCGTTTTCGCCGCAGAGCGACCAGGCGATAAGGTGGCAGCGGTTGTAGAGGCTCTGGCCCGGAATAAAGTCGTAGCGCTGCTGGTGCCAACCGGCAGGATGGATACGCGAGATATCGCCGCGCTCGCCTTGACCGAGTGATTCGGGGCCCACGCAGGCGAGCGCTTTGCGGGTGCGGCCCAGGCTGTCGAGCTTGGAGAACTTCTTAAAGCAACCCTCTTCGGTGGCGCGATCGTATTCATCGAGTGTGAATGACGGCGTGCCGAGCGGGTGCGTGCTGTCGGCGCGAAGGGCAACGTAGGGGTTGCCGGCGTAGTCGGGAATGCTGCTGAGATAAACACCGCGGGCGCGGTTGAGGTCGGGGTTTTCGACCTCGTCGATGGGGGTGGCGGCGCTGTCCGCGGAAGCGCCGTCGCCGGTGTCGGTTGCGGCGGAATCGGAGCCATCGCCAGGGTCTTGGCTATTTTGAGAGTCCGAGGAACTCGCTGTTCCCGATTCGAGCCGGGCGACCAGGTCTGCCTCGTCGTCGGTGCGGCTGGGGCTCTCGTTTTGTTTTTCGGCCAGAGCCGCCGCCTGTTCATCGCTTTGCGGCGACAGCAGCTTGGGAGCTCCGTCGAGCGATCCCGTAAACAGCGCAAACCCCAGCACCACGGCGGTGCCGATGGAAAGTACTTGCTTGTAGGCGGACTTGCGCGACATTGAGGCTCCTGGAGGGACGGTTGGGAATCTACCAGTCTAGCAGGAGCCGGCAGGGGCCGTTCTATCGAACAAATACTTAAGATTTGGGACAAACACTACTGATTAATTTGTCTCGCGGTCTAGATCGAGGTGGAGTCGAGCCAGTTGAGCTTGCACTCGAGAATGCGCTGCTCGCCGGGTTGGCTGCTGCCATCAAGCAAGGCGAGCAGCATCTCGGCCGCCTCCCTGCCTTCCTGGTCGACGGGCTCGATGATCGTGGAGACGGTCGGCGTGGTGAGGTTGGTCCAGTCTTCGCAGTTGAGTCCCAAAAGACCTATTTGCTGCGGAAGTAGATGGGCCATGGGTTGGAGGGCCTTGTAGACACGGGGAAGTGCCCATTGGTTTTGTACGAAGATGAGTGTGCGCTTGGCGGGGTTGAACTTGTATTTAAAGTATTCGGTGAGCTCGTTGATTGACGGCTTGTTGTGATCGATGGGGATGGCTTTGTAGAGCTGCCCATTCGCGGCTAATGCCTCGGCATATCCCTGAAAACGTTCCATGCGGGTGCGCATTTCGGTCATATTGGCGGCAATGGAGAAAAAGTCCTCGTAGCCGGCATCGAGAAGCGCCTGCGTGGCGTTGTACACGCCGTCGTAGAGGTTGGTTTTGATCCAGCTGGTGCCTGGGCTGTAGATGGCCGCGTCAAAAAAGACGACGGGCTTGCCGGCGCGTCTAATGCGGTCGTGCACGGCTTTGAAGTTTGCCGTGGGCTGGATGATAAAGCCATCGACGCCCAGCGAGAGCATCTTGTCGACGTACATGAGCTCGGTCTCGGGGTTAAAGTTGCTCGTGCAAACGACCGTCTGGTAGCCCGCGGGGAGCATGACCTGCTCCATGCCATTGAGAACGAGCCCCGCCCATTTGTTGGTGTTATCCAAAATGATGATGGCAATGACGTGGGTTTGCTTGCCGGTGAGCGTCTGCGCTTGGGCGTTGGGAACGTATCCGAGTTCCTTAATGACGCGCGCAATCTTTGTCTGCGTCTTCTCGCTAAGCTTTTCTCGTTTGTCGTTGAGGTAATACGAGACGCTTGCCGTCGAGGTTCCCGCCTCTCGAGCGACGTCTGCAATCGTAACGCGCTGTTTTGCCACAGCGACTCCTTCCGACAGATGAGCATTTTCCAACATGATGACTTTGAGTCTTGGTGAGGGATGCGCTTCGGTGAGCGGCTTTTTCCTTTCATATGAGTATGCAACAAATGCGGCATACGGGTGGGGTCGAAATTTGTGACCGGCATGCGTATCTGCCGTCTACCGAGAAAATCAAATACTTCTTGACTTTTGTAATCGAGGGTAAAATCGCAGGATTCATTTTTGGTTAAACGCATAACTAAATCGCATAACCAACGCTCTGACCTGCGCGTTTACCGAAATAAGCTGGCATTAAGAAAATTGAGCACTTATATTGGTCTTGTCGAAAAGACAGCAAGTCCAAACGGCAGGGGATGCTCCGGAGGCCTCCGCAAACGGTGTCTTGCGCACGCAACTCTATGAAAAGAGGGAAGCAATGAAGATCGTAGGCGTTGCCGCCTGTACCGTGGGTATCGCCCACACGTATATGGCCCAGAAGGCGATTCAGGATGAATGCGCCGCCCGTGGCATCGAGTGCAAGGTCGAGGCTCAGGGTGGCCTGGGTATCGAGAATGAGCTCACGCAGGAAGACGTGGACTCTGCCGACCTGGTCCTGGAGTCCGTCGACGTGGGTGTCGAGAACGAGGACCGTTTTGAGCAGAAGATGGCCGAGGGCAAGTTCCTCAAGGTCGGTACTTCCGATGTGATCGCCGATCCGGTCAAGATCATCGACCAGGCTGTTGAGATCATCAAGGCGACGGGCGGTGCCGTTGACGCGCCCAAGGCCGAGGCCAAGGCAGAGAAGAAGGCCGTCTCCGCTGCCCCGCAGGCCCCGACACCGGCGTCCAAGCAGTCTATCTTTGCCGATCCGGGTAAGACGCTGCTCAATGCATTCAATATCGGCGTTTCCTATTTTATCCCCATTGTCGTTATCGGTGGCGTGTTCCTCGCCTTCTCGTTGGCATCCGGTACTGCCGGTGCTAGCGGTATGGAGGTCACCAACCCGTTGATGGTGAGCCTTAATACCATCGGCATGGCCGGCATCTCCATGATGATCCCGGTGCTTGCGGCTTACATCGCCTACTCGATGGCCGGCAAGCCCGCGCTTGCCCCTGGCTTCGTCCTGGGCTACTTGGTCAACAACGCCGTCGTCACCCCGAGTGGCAACAGCGTTTCGACCGGCTTCTTGGGCGCCATGATCATGGCTGTCATCTGCGGTTACTTTGTCCGCTGGATGAAGACCTGGAAGGTCAACAACACCATCCAGACCATCATGCCGATCCTGATCATCCCGATTCTGACCTCGCTCGTCCTGGGCATGGCCTACATCTACATCCTGGCCACGCCGCTTGGCTTTGTGATGGATTGGCTCACCAGCGTGCTCGGTAGCCTGCAGGGCGGCTCCGCCGTCGTCCTGGGCCTGGTCATTGGTGTTATGACCGCCTTCGATATGGGTGGCCCCATCAACAAGACCGCTTCGACCTTTACTATGGCCATCATGGCCTCCGGCATCTACGGCCCTAACGGTATGTTCCGCGTCGCCGTCGCCATTCCCCCGATTGCCTGCGGTCTTGCAGCGCTCATTGCCAAGAACAAGTTCGATGACGCCGATCGCCAGATGGGTATCTCCGCACTGTTCATGGGCTGCATCGGCATCACCGAGGGCGCTATCCCCTTCGCGGTCAAGGACCTTGGCCACACCCTGCCCGGCATCTGCATCGGCTCTGCCGTGGGTGCGGCACTCGCCGCCTTCCAGGGTATCGACTGCTACGTCCCACACGGTGGCTTTATCGTCGCCCTTGCCACCAACAACGTCGCGCTGTTCTGCCTGGACATCGTGATTGGCTCCGTGGTCGCCGCTGCAATCCTGATTGCCATGAAGCCCACGCTCGATAAGCAGGCCAAGTAAACCTTTAAGGACTCCGGTTGTGCGGAGGGATGGATTTGACTCCGCACAACCGCCCCTACACAACAAAATCCATCCGTACTGATAGGGCCCACATCTGGGTCCCAGGGAACTTTTGTCAAAAATCCTCTGGAGAAGGAGAACAAAATGTCCAACCTCACCATCCGCCAGGCCGTTCAGGGCATGCTCAAGCTGCAGGATAGCGGCGATCACGCAACCATGGTCGGCATTGGCCCCATGAGCCCCAACCTGATTCAGGCCGTGTTCGAGCTTGCCAAGGACGAGGATTTCCCGCCCATGTTTATCGCCAGCCGCAACCAGGTCGATATGGACGAGATGGGCGCCGGCTACGTCAACGGTTGGGACCAGACGCGCTTTGCCGCCGACATCAAGAAGGTTGCCGACGAGGTGGGTTACACCGGCCCGTACTACCTGTGCCGCGATCACGGCGGTCCGTGGCAGCGCGACGAGGAGCGTAACGCCCACCTGCCCGAGGACGAGGCCATGGAGCTCGCCCGCAAGTCCTTTGTCGCCGACATGGAGGCGGGCTTTGACCTGCTGATGGTCGACCCCACCAAGGACCCCTATCAGATCGGCAAGGTTATTCCGCTCGACGTGGTGCTTCGCCGCACGATCGATCTTATCGACTACCTTGAGCAATACCGTCGCGAGCATAACCTGCCCGAGGTTGCCTATGAGGTCGGTACCGAGGAGACCAATGGCGGCTTGACCTCTACCGATAAGTACGAGGAGTTCATTTCTCAGCTGCAGCCCGAGCTCGAGAAGCGCGGCTGCCCCATGCCCACCTTTATCGTCGGTCAGACCGGCACGCTTACCCGTTGGACCGAGCAGGTCGGCCATTACAACTTTAAGAACGCCCGCGAGCTCGCCGACATGGCAAAGCGCTACGGCGTGGGCCTGAAGGAGCACAACGCCGACTATCTGGATGACGCAACGCTGCTCGAGCACATCCCGGCTCACGTGACGGCCTCCAATGTCGCCCCTCAGTACGGCACCGAGGAGACCCGCGCCTACCTCAAGCTCTGCGCTACCGAGCAGATTCTGGTCGACAACGGCCTGTGCGACGATCCCTCCGACCTGTATCACACGCTGCTGGTCAAGGCTATCAAGACCGAGCGTTGGCGCAAGTGGATGACCGGCGACGATGTCAACCTGCAGGTTGACGATATCCTGGCTGACGACGAGCTCAGCCTGAAGATTCTGGATGTCTCCGGCCACTACGCGTTCAACGATCCCGAGGTCAAGGAGCAGGTCGAGAAGCTCTATCGCAACCTCGCTGCCCAAGACATCGACGGCAAGCGCTTTGTGATCGAGCACATCAAGCGCCCGATCAAGCAGTACGTCGTCGGTCTTAACCTCAAGGGCGTCACGAGCCGCATCGAGAAGGCTCTCGAGGACTAAGTAGTTTTTCCTACACGACGCCGGGCCTGGGGCATGTCCCAGCTGCAGGCCCGGCACATAGGACAAAGGGGCATCCCCTTTGTCCTTTCTTTTGAGTTTTGGATTCCTCCGAAGGAGTTTGCACCATGAAGTTCTTTATCGATACCGCCAACCTTGACGAGATCGCCGAGGCCAAGAGCTGGGGCTGCCTTGCCGGCGTAACCACCAACCCGTCCCTGTACGCCAAGACCGGCGGCAAGCTTGCAGACTTTGAACCCCACATGCTCAAGATCGCCGAGCTTTGCGAGGGCCTGCCCGTGTCCGCCG
>CATZIG010000012.1 GCA_958419975.1 uncultured Collinsella sp. | reverse complement strand
AGATCAGGCTCAGCACGCCGTTGCCCACAAACATCCAAAACGTGATGACGTTGATGTCCATCTTGCGGCCATACTTGGCGGTCACCGCCATCTGGATGGCAAAGAAGACCGCACCGCCCAGTGTGATGACATCGCCGACATTGAACTCGACGCTATCGAGCGCCACCAGACCAATGCCCGCCAGGCACAGCAACGCGGCGCCCAAGTTGTAACGGGTAAGCTTTTCGCCGCTTAGGACGTAGCTCGCGAACGGCACGAGGATGCAATAGGTACCCGTCAAAAATGCACTCTTGCCCGCCGTGGTCTGTGCCAGGCCAATCGTCTGCAAACCGTACGCGCCCCACATAAGTGCGCCCATACCAAGTCCGACGATAAGGTTGCGGGCATTAAAGTGCGCGATGATGCGTTTGTGGAAGATGGCAAACATTACCAGTGATGCCGGGAGAAAGCGAACGTAGACCAGCTCGAACGCCGGAATGGTGTCGAGCGCGCCCTTCATAGTGGTAAAGGAGTAACCCCAAACGACCGCCACCGAAAGTAGCAGGACCTTCCAGAACAGCGGCGAGCGTGCGCCGGCGCCGCGGGAGGTGCCGCCGGCGCCCAGGTCCTCCCGTGCGACAGGGCTATCGGGCATGTTTTCGATTTCGTTGGCAGCGTATTGGGCCATGGAACATCCTCACACTCAATCTTGGCGTGGTGTCCGCACGCGTATGGCTGCGTGCCGCCTCATGGTCAAATAAAAACGGGGCGCACCGGACCCCCGGCACGCCCCGCTACTGTAGCAACAACCGGCGTTGCATCGCAATCCAGCATAATAAAGTGTAAAACTGGAAGGCCTCGATGTTCTGACAGCGTTTACGTGTCTGAACTAAATCAATTTGGTTGACTCCAGTTTTTCGATGATCCAGTCGTTGGCTTTGATGACCGGGCGGCGGAAGACGACGCCCAGTGCCAGCGACGGAATCAGATAGCTCGCCAGAATGCCTAGCTCAATCCAGTACTCCATGTGGTACGCACCGGCCATGGCGGCATGCATGGCGTTGATGCCGTGGGTGAACGGCAGGAACGGATAGATCGCCTGGAACACGGGGCCGGTCATCTCGATGGGGAACGTGCCGCCCGAACCGCCGACCTGCATGACCAGCAGCACGACGGCGAGCGCCTTGCCGATATCGCCAAACGAAACCGTAAGCGTGTAGACGATATTGGAGAACACGAGACTCGCGACCCAGCCCGCCAGCACAAACTGCAGCGGGTCGTCGCACTGGATGCCAAAGAACAGGATGTCGCCCGCACACACGAGCGTTGCCTGCAGCAGGGCCAGACCGCCAAAGAACAGGTAGCGGCCCAGGTAGATCTCGTGCAGGCGCACGGGGATGAGCTCGTTGATAAGCTCATCGTCAACCGAGACCTTCATCATGGCCGCCAGCACAATCGAGCCCACCCAGAGCGACAGAATCGTGTAGAACGGTGCCATGGCCGAACCGTAGTTGCGGATCGGATAGACCGGCTTGCGATCGAGCGCGACGGGGCCGGAAAGCGACACGGCCAGACCCTCGGGATCATTGCCGATCATCGTCTTGATCGTAGCGAGGTCATCCGACATCAAGGCGCCGTCGAGCTCGTCCTTAAACGCACTGATCTTGTCCGACGCCTCGCCCAGCTGATCAGAAGCCTTGTTGACCAGCTTTGCAGCCTTGGAGAGGCCCTTTGCCAGCGAACCGGATGCGTCGGTCAGGCCAGCAACAGCACTATCCAGATCGTTCGAAATACCGTTCAGCGAATCCAAAACGCCCGAGATGGTCTTCTTGAGCTCCTTTGCCTTGGCCGAAAACGTAGAGTCGTAGTCAGTCTTGGCGCCCGAGATACCAGCCTTGGCATCCGCGATTGCCTGATCGACCTCGGCACGCGACTTATTAACCTCTGCCATGCTGTCAGAGAGAGACTTCGCGGTGGCCGTCAAGTCCTTGGCGTTGTTGCGATACTCCACAGCAATCCTGCTCAGCGATGTTGCCACAGACTTGAGGCTGTCCTGGAGTTTTTCGTCAGTCACCTGATCGGCAAAGCTGCGGAGCTGGTCGGCCGTGGCGTCGATATCGTCGGCACGCGTGTTGAGCGCCGCCGCGGCATCGTTGAGCTGGGACACTGTAAGGTCGACATGTTGATTCGCGGCATCAAATGCCTTCGCAAGCTCGGCGGACACGTTGTCAAACGAGCCCGCGCTTCCGTCAATCGCGGCATTGATGGCGTCGTTGGCGTCCTTCAGCGCTTCCTTGGAATCGCTAATACCGCTCTTGACATGCTCCATCAGCTGCTTCGTTGACTCATCGACCGTGCCCGTCTGCTTGAGCATACCGCTCGCCGACGTCAGCGAATCGGACGTGGAGCTCAAAATGCCCGCAAGCGACGTTGCACTGGCCTGAACGTCCTGCAGGTCCTCGACCGAATCGCCGAGTGTCGACGACAGGTTGGCGATAAAGTTACTCACCTGGTCGGTGCTCATGTAATCGAGCAGGCTGGACACGGTCTTGAGCCCGATGGTCGTAATGGTTTCGGTAAAGGTCTCGTTAACTTGACTCTGAACAGCGCTCGAGCCTTTCTCGGTCACGATCTGTGCGATGGCGTTGGCCTTCTGATTCTCGTAGAACTCGATATCGGCATGCTTCACGTTCGTCGAGAAGAGCGTCATCATGTCGGCGCTAAACGTTTTGGGGATGACCACAGCGGCGTAATACGCGCCCGACTTGACACCATCGATGGCCTTATCGCGGTCGTTGAGCACAACCCAATCGAAGCTCTCGTTGCCGCGTAGGGTGGCGGTCACGTTTTCGCCCACGTTAACCTCGACGGGGATCAAATCGCTCTCGTAACCCTCATCGGTGTTGACCACGGCGATCTTAAGATTGCCGGTGTTGCCGTACGGATCCCAGCTGCCGGCGATGTTAAACCACGCGTACAGACACGGTACGATAACGAGGCCCATCACGACAACCAAGCCGATTACGGAGCGAGACACGTTTTGGACATCGCGCTTAAACAGATGCAGGATGTTCTTCATTTATGCCTCACCTCCTTTGGAGTGCTTGCCGAGCGCGGTGGTATCTCCATCATTTGTGGCTGTGCTGTCGCTGCCCTGAGATTTATGGTGCGAGCCGATATGCGGCAAGCGGCCCGTGGACTGACCGCCGCCCTTGGCACCACGCTCGCTGGCGTTGAGGCCAAACATGTGGCGGGCGGCAGGAATGGCGGCCGTGTGCTCGCGCATCTCGCGACGCAGGTCCTCATCCGAAAGCGCCGAGATGCGCATCTGGGTATTGAGGCTCGCGCGGATATATTCGATATTGATAAGCCAGCCGCAGATGGCAATAACCGAGATGATCCAAATGACAAGCAGGATGATCTTGCCGTTATTGTCGATATCGAGAACCGTCGACAGGACAAAGAGCAGGACCTGAACGCCCACCACGGCGGCAAAACCGCCCTTGATGTAGTACGGGTAGCGATGTTCAAAGGCGACCGCATGATCGAGCAGTTCGCGACGGTACGAATCGGAATCGAGCATGACACGCATGGCCGTGCGCAGCGAGTAGCGCTGGCGCGGCAGGTCGTTGGACTCGCAAATCATCATACCGGTCGTGGAAAGCTGTTTATCAAAGAGCAGGTTAAGGTTGAGCAGCAGCGGACGCAGCTGCAGACCGATAAAGAGCGCCACGATCAAGAACACGCCCAGAATGCACAGGTTAAACAGGTAGTTGAACGAATACATGCCGCCGACCGTCTCGCGCAGCAGATTGATGCCGTAGGTAAAGGGCAGCAGCGGGTGCAGCCACTGGAAGAAGCCTGGCATCATCTCGATGGGGTACATGCCCGACGAACCCGGGATCTGCACGATAACCAGAATGACGCCGATAGCCTTGCCGATATGCTTAAACGTGGTGGACAGCGCATAGATGATATTGACGTAGGTGAACGAGATGGCGATGCCGCCCAGCACGAACAGCAGCGGGCTGACGCACTGTACGCCAATGACCAGATCACCTACCGTAACGATGATGGCCTGCAACGCGCCCAGGATCACCAGGAGCAGCCAGCGACCAAAGTAGCCCTGACGCGCGGTAAAGCTGCCGATGCCTTCGCGGTCGACCTCGAGCTTGTAGATGGCGATGAGCACATAGCCGCCCACCCACAGCGCCAGATTGGTGTAGAAAGGAGCAATGCCCGAGCCGAAGCTCTTGACCGGATAGATCGACTTAGACGTGAGCTCAACCGGAGATGCCATGAAATCTGCGACGTCATTGACATCGACGCCCATCAGGCCGGCCAGCTCGCCCATGGACTCGGAGGTCTGTAGCGCCGCGATGTCGTTGGCGGCGGTTGCGAGCTTGTCCTGGACCTTGGCAAGCGAGGCATCGGTCTGGGACAGCGTGGTCTTGGCCTGGCCGAGCGTAGCGTTAAGCTGCGAAAGCGTACCGCGCGCGCTTGCAATCGTGGGCGTGAGGCCAGATACGATACCCGTCAAATCACCCGAGACGGCGGCAAAGGAATCAAGCGCGCTCGAGGCCTTCGGCAGCGCGTTTTGGCCCAAGTCCGTCTGGGCTTGGCCAAGGTTGGTCGCACCGGTATGAATTGCGTTATTGATAGCGTCACTGGCACCCGAAACAGCCGCTGCGTCATTCGCCATGGCGCTCGACTGCGCGGACAGACCGTCCTTGATGCTCTGAAGCTTTTCATTCTGCTCTCGAAGCAAATCGATGGTCGATACAATGCGCGCGTCAATTTCCTCGGAACCTGTCGACGTGTCATTGGCGAGAATCTCCAAGTGCCCGATAACGGCCTTATTGTGGTCGATCGTCGCTTGAAGAGACTCGAGCGAGTTGTCGATACGGGTGGTCGTAGATGTGACCGCGCCCGTCAGCTTGCCGATGGCAGCGTTCGCAGAGGCCGACGTCTTGGTGAGCGCAAGGCTGCCTTCCGAGAGCGCCTTGGAGAGCGAGGTGATGGAGTTGCCCGCCGTGGTGCGAGCTTCGCTCAGCAGGTCGTTGCCCTGGGAGATCGCCTGTGTCAGCGACGGTGCCTGGCCTTGCAAGCCGGCAAGTGCCGCATCAGCCGAGGCGATAGCGCCACTCGTCTTATCAATGGCGGCATTCATATCGCCAATCGAATCGCGCACCTCGCCCAAGGTGTCGGACGCCTCGGACACCGAACTTGCCAGCGAGTCCTGAGTCTGGGTTGCCTTGTCCTTTAAATCGACACCGGCATCCTTGGCGATACCGGCAACAGTCTTGCCTACCGTAGAGACAAATTCCGAGTTGATCTGCTCCTCGATGGTGTTTGCACCGGTATCGGTAACCTTGGGCGCAATGGCGCTCTTCTTCTCATTGACGTAGTACGTGAGCTTGGGCTGATGGTAGTTGCCGTCGAGCATCGAAACCAGGTTATCCGAGAAGTTCTTGGGAATCACGATAGCGGCATAGTACTCGCCGCTCTCGACGCCCTCCTTGGCATCGGCCGTCGAGTCGACGAACGTCCAGCCCAACTGATGATTCTCCTTGAGCTGGTCGACCACTTTGTCGCCAGCGTTGAGCTCACCCACCAAGTCGTTTTGGGTGCCTCGATCGTTGTTGGCGATAGCAATCTTGATGCCTTGGGTGTTTCCATACGGATCCCAGTTTGCCACGATGTTATACCAGGCATACAGCGAGGGAATAACGCACACGCCTAGGGTAACCACCAGGGCGACGGGGTTCACAAGCAGTCGCTTAATGTCGCGCTTGAATATCGCAAAGGACACCTTTGCATTGGATAGTTTGCTGCCGAGACTCACGCTTGGACCATCCATCCTGTCGTTAAATCGAATCGTACTATCGACAACCATTGTAGTAGGCGCTTTAACGTCTCAAAGCACAATGGTGTTGAGTTTTGCGGGTAGCAATATACTACGAAGATGAGTTAACGTACAGATGTACAGTATCCTAAATTTCAGCAGGTCACAAAACCACAACCCGCACAAATTAGCAATTCAAATAGTCATCGGGGACGTTCTTAAACGACTGGTCAAACAAGAACGCCCCCAACGACTAGTTTGGACCACGGTAACATCGATGTTTTAGCAATGCCAGCGAGCGGGCGCCAGAGCGAACAAATTGGCATGAAAAGAGGACGGCATAGACCTTCTGGTCATGCCGTCCTCTTTGAATGACAAGTTGTCGCTCTGGCGCCCGCGCAGCGTCGACTGGTCCGCCGTTCGTTAGAACGGCGGAACTGAGGGCAGCGTCGAGCCGTTACGCGGTTTGGTAAAACCGCGTAACTACCTAACTACATCAAGTTGCAAACAGCCGCCGCGAAGGCAACGGGGTCCTCGGGGAGGATACCCTCGACCAGCAGGGCCTGATCGTAGAGCAGACCAGAGTACTGCTTGATCTTGTCGGCGTCGCCTGCCTTCTGGGCAGCGACAAGCTTGTCAAAGACCGGGTGCTTGGCGTTGAGCTCGAGCACGCGCTGGCTCTTGGGCATGCCGTCGGGCGCGCCCTCGGGTCCCTTCTGGAGTACCTTCTCCATCTCAAGCGAAAGCGGACCCTCGGTGGTGATGCAAGCGGGGGCATCGGTCAGGCGCGCGGAGACGGCAACTTTCTCGACCTTGTCACCGAGTGCCTCCTTCATAGCGCTAAAGAGGTCCTCGTTCTCCTTGGTGGCGTCCTCGGCCTCCTTCTTCTCATCCTCGGTCGCCAGGTCAAGATCACCGGTCGCGACGTTCTTGAGCTCCAGATGACGATCCTCGACCTCGGGCTCGGCACCGTCGGCCACAGCCTTCTCGGCAGCCTCGCGGGCAGCATCGTCCTCGTAGATCTTGGGCATATCGGCGGCAACGTACTCACGCATGGCCTGGAAGGTAAACTCATCCACGTCCTGCGTCAGAAGCAGCACGTCATAGCCGCGGTCGAGCACGCCCTTTACCACGGGCATCTTGGCCAAGCGCTCGCGCGAATCGCCGGCGGCGTAGTAGATGGCCTTCTGATCCTCGGGCATGCCCTTGGCATACTCGGCCAGGGTAATCATCTTCTGTTCCTTGGCAGACCAGAACAGCAACAGGTCGGCGAGCTCATCGGCCTTCATGCCATAGCTCGAGTAGATGCCGTACTTAAGGCCGCGGCCAAAGTTCTCAAAGAACTTCTCGTAGGCCTCGCGGTCGTTGTCACGCATATCCTCAAGGTCAGCGGTGATCTTCTTTTCCACACGCTTGGCGATGGCCTTGAGCTGACGGTTCTGCTGCAGCGTCTCACGCGAGATGTTGAGCGACACGTCGGCGGAATCCACGACGCCGCGGACAAAGTTGTAGTAGTCGGGCAGCAGGTCGGCGCACTTCTCCATGATCAGGACATTGGAGCTGTAGAGCGCCAGACCCTTCTCGTAATCCTTGCTGTACAGATCGAACGGCGCGCGGCCCGGCACAAACAGCAGGGCGTCATACTCGAGCGTGCCCTCGGCATGGAAGCTGATGGTGCGCGCAGGATCGTCAAAGTCGTGGAACGTGGACTTGTAGAGCTCGTCGTAGTCCTTCTGCTCGACATCGGAGCTGCGCTTTTTCCAGATCGGCGTCATGGAGTTGACGGTCTCGAGCTCCTGGTAGTCCTCGTACTCGGGCGTGTAGTCATCGCCAGCATCCTCGGGCTTGGGCTTCTGGCGGCTCTTGGACACCATCATCTGGATCGGGTAACGCACATAGTTACTGTACTGCTGAATTAGGCTCTTGAGGCCCCACTCGGTCAGGAAGCGATCGTAGGTCTCGGCCTCGCCGTCGGCATCGAGCTTCTCGTTCTCGCGCAGCGTCAGGATGACATCGGTACCGTGCTCGGCACGCTCGCCGTCCTCGATGGTGTAGCCCTCAAGACCGTCGGATTCCCACACATGGGCGACATCCTCGCCGTAGGCGCGGCTGACGACCTTCACATGGCTGGCGACCATAAAAGCCGAGTAGAAGCCCACGCCGAACTGGCCGATGATGTCGACATCCGAACCCTGCCGCTCGGCGTTCTCGGTCTTAAACTCCTCGGAGCCGGAATGGGCGATGGTGCCCAGATTGCGCTCGAGCTCCTCGGCGGTCATGCCAATGCCGTTATCCGAGATGGTAATGGTGCGGGCGTCTTTATCAAAGGAGACGCGAATGGCCAGGTCGCTCTGGTCGATCTTGACGCTCGGGTCCTGCAGGCTCTTAAAGTTGAGCTTGTCGACGGCGTCGCTCGCGTTAGAGATAAGCTCGCGCAGGAAGATTTCCTTATTGGTGTAGATGGAGTTGATCATGAGGTCGAGCAATTTTTTGCTCTCGGTCTTAAATTGACGCATGTGCAGTCCTTTCGCGCTACCCCTGTCCGCAAAAAACGGCCCGGTTGCCCGAGCCGCATCGCAGACCTGCTATGTTCAGACTTAGATTTTATAACCCATTAGCGCGCATATATACATACGGAATCGAAAAACTGTATGTCCGAGCGCTCTGATGCGCCAATTGCCAAGGAGTGTCCCAAACTGCCGGCAGGAAAGGAACGTTCCTATCTGCCATCTACGCGCTTGGCCATCCAGGCATGAGGCTGGCCCTCGTCTTCGTAGTCCACCGGGGCAATCTGCGTGTAGCCCGCCTTGGCATAGAGCGGCAGCACGTATTCCTGAGCATGCAGCTTAATGAGCTTGGCGCCGGCATCACGCGCGCACGTATCACTGGCCTCGACAATCTTGCTCGCCAAACCGCGACGGCGCATGCTCGGCAGCACGGCCACGCGCCCCATAATGTAGGTCTCCCCCGCCGCGACACCTTCGTCCAAGTCGCACGCCGGCGACACCGGAGCCTCTGCGTCAGCCGCGCGCTCAAGCTCTTCGGGAAACACGCGCGAGCAACCGGCAAGCTCGCCGTCTACATAGAGCGTCACATGAATGCAGTTCGGATCCTCGTCGATAGCGTCGAACTCATTCTCGTAGCCCTGCTCGTCCATAAAAATGACGCGGCGCACCAACGCCGCGTCATCAAAGCATCCCGTCTTAAGTTGGATATCCATGGCTGCCCTTTCATTCAATGCGAACGTTAGGGACAGATTTTAGCGAAAATGAGCTCCGCGCACGCTAAACTTCGCGCGAGCCTTCGCCAGGCAGTCGTAATGACCCACGTTATGGGCATCGCTCGCGATGAAGCTGTACAAGTTCTGATCGAACAGGCGCTGTGCCGGCTTTTTCTCGCGACCAAAGCGACCGCCGGCAATAAAGTCCGCCGAAGCCTGCAGCTTGCAGCCCATATCGACCAGGCGCTCCGCCACGCTTACATCCTTTTGAACCGCACGATAGCGCTCAGGATGAGCGATAATCACCTGGTAACCACGGCACTGCAAATCGTAAATCGTGTTCTCGTACTCTCTAAACGCATACGCATCGGCATGCGTCGAAAGCTCGAGCAGAAACTCGTTGGTCCCATCGAAATGCAAGTGCTCCGCGGCATCGATACCAAGCTCAACGAGCTTTCGATGGTTGACCTCGAAGCCCATCTGGAGCGGAAAACCGTCAGCGTTATCACGCAGCAGCTCAAAGGCATCCCACATCTTGTCGTAATCAAAATAGGGATCACGGCAGTGAGGAGTGCAAACGATTCTGGTTACACCGGCCCGCTTGGCAGCCTCGAGCATCGCCAAGCTCTCATCGAGATCGGCGGCGCCGTCGTCTACACCCGGCAAGATATGGCAATGAATGTCACGCATAGGTCAGCCTTAATCAACTAAACGTTTGCTCGGTTGGTGAAGATGCCCTTTTTGGAAGTCCCCTGATCGTCGGAGCCCTTCTTCACCTTCTTACCGTCCTTGGTGTAGTAGGAGTAGTAGTACTCGCTGGTCTCGGTCTCGCAGTAGTTCATAACGGTACCGATGAGCTTGACCTTTTCGGACTTCTTAAGCTGGCCGATAGCGTTGAGTGCCTCCTCGCGCTTGGTGAAGTCCTCGCGCACCACGAACAGCGTGCCGTCGGTCAAACTTGCGATCTCGGCAGCATCGATGAAGGTGCCGACCGGGGGAGCATCAAAGATGACGTACTGAAACTTGGCGGACAGTGCCTTTACCAGCTTGGCAAAGCGGTGAGAGACGATGATGTCAGCAGGATTGGGAATGTGCGGCTCGGCATCGAGGAAGTAGAAGTTCTTCTGACCCGTCTCGACAATTGCCTGGTCAATGGAGATCTGCTCGGAAAGGACCGCATAGAGTCCGCCGCGCGAACGAACGCCGAGCATATCGGAAAGGGACCTGCGGCGCATATCGGCCTCGACCAGGAGCACGGACTTGCCGCTCGTGGCGATAGCCTGGGCAAGGTTGATGGAAACCGTAGACTTGCCCTCGTTGGGAATCGAGGACGTGACAGTAATGGAGCGAATGGGGTCGTCCACGCTCGCAAAGCGGATGTTGGCCAGAAGGGTCTTGGCGGCATTCTGTACAACGAGCTTATCGGTGTTCTTTGCCTTAGCCATGCCTATTTACCACCTTTCATAGCCGGAATTCGGCCAACAACGGGAATGCCCAGGAGCTCTTCTGCCTCTTCGGCACCGCGGATGCGGGTATTGAGCATGTCTGCCAAAACGACATAGGCAACTGCGATAAAGATACCGGCGAGGAACGCGACAGCAACGTACAGCATACGCTTGGGACCGCTGGGGGCTTCGGGGGTCTTAGCCTCGTCGATAACGTTGATGCTCTGGGCAGCGCCGACGTTCTGAGCGACCGTACTCACCGAGCTGGCCATGGCCTTTGCGACCTTAGCCGTCTCCTTGGCATCGGTGCCGGTAACCGAAAGCGTAATGACACGCGTGGTGGTCTCGGAGGAAACAGACACCTTGTAGTCATCCAGATCAGTGAGGCCCAGTTCATTGGCTGCGCCGCTCTTAACGCTATCGCTATCCAGCAGCGTGGCGATATCGTTGGAAAGCATCTGACTCGCCGAGAGATCGTTGTAGCTCATCTGACCGCTATCGTCGGTCTTGGCGAGAATGTACATGCTCGTCGTCGCGGTATAGGTGTTGTCCATCGCAACGAAGGACACGATGCCCATGGCGATCGCGCAGACCACCGGAAGGGTGATGACCAGCTGAAGGTGCTTCTTCAGCAGCTGGAACAGTTCGAGAAGGGTCATGCAGCTTGCCTTTCATTTCCCCAGTTCGGATTGACAAAACTGTCCGTATGTTATCACATCTTTTTACCGAGACCAAACTCTATACATAAGAAACAGGCTCTCCTGTAAAAATGTCGGAAGCAATCGTAAAATTGCACAACAACGCCGCACCCGAAAGTCAAATGCGGCGTCTGCATCAATATCTATGTTGTATCGCTATGCGAATGGCTCGTCCTGCCGTATGGGAAACGTCACCGTAATGGTGGTTCCCACGCCCAACTCGCTCGACAGATCGAGCGTGGCGTGATGATACAGGGCCGCATGCTTGACAATTGCAAGCCCCAGACCGGTTCCGCCGCGCGCCTTGGACCTACTCTTGTCCACGCGATAGAACCGCTCAAATACCTTGCCCTGTTCTTCAGGCGCGATACCGATTCCCGTGTCGGCGACCGCAAGGAACGGATGGCCTTCGTCGTTGGTGCCGCACTGCAGCGTAACCGCACCGCCGGGTCGATTGTAGCGGATGGCGTTGCTCGCCAGATTATAGATGAGCTCGTCAATCAAGCGCGACACGCCTTCGATGACCACAGGCTTGGTCTCATGACTTATCGTCACATTCGCTTGACGGGCGACCTGTTCAAGACGCTGCTCAACCGCGTAGATGGCACGCGAGAGCTCAATAGGCTCCGTGGAACCAATGGGCACCGCCTCGCCCTCAGTTGCACGCTCGGCCTCGTCCAAGTTAGACAGCGTAAGGATATCGTTGACAAGCGCTGCCAAGCGGCCCGCCTCACGATAGATGCGACCGCCAAAGTTGCGCAGGTCGCCCTCGCCCTCGACCATGCCGTTTGCGATGAGCTCGGCATAGCCCGAAATCGCCGTAAGCGGCGTCTTGAGCTCATGGGTGATATTCGCCGTGAACTCGCGGCGCATACGGTCGTTGTCCGCTAGCACCGCCATTTGGCGCTTGAGTTCCTGGCGCTGCGACTCGATACGCTCAAGCATGGGGACCATCTCGGCATAGGCGTGCTCATAGCTACGGCGTGGGTGGTCCAAATCCACCTCTTGCAACGGCGCGATGATGGCACGGGACTCGCGGCGCGCCATAAAAAACGAGAGTACCGCACCCGCTGCTGCGATAAGCAGCATCGGCGCCACCATCGACAGCAAAATCGCCGTAACGCCAGGCTGGGCCTGCGCCAAGCGGACAACCTGGCCGTTATCAAGGGCGACGGCGCGATACAGCATAATCTCGTCGAGCGTAGAGCTTGCGCGCTCCGCGGAACCCAAACCACTCTCAAAGGCCTCGATGACCTCGGGGCGATCGCCATGGTTGGGCAGTGCGGAAGGCGACGCCTCGTTGTCGTAGGCAACCGATCCATCCTTGTTAATCAGCGTGATTCGCAAGTCCTCGCGATCAAGGCTACGCAAGAACGGGATGGGCTCCTGCTGTTCGTCGAGAGCGGCAGCAATGAGCTCGGTTTCCTGCGCCAGATTGGTACTCGTGGCATCCGCCAAGGTGTTTTGCACAAAGAACGCACCCAGCACCGTAAACGCCACGATAACCGCCATGGCGCAGACAAAGATCGTCACAAAAACGCGGTGCGACAGCGTATGTTTTCCCTGGGGGGCGAAGACCACGGGTTACTCCTCCGATGCGGTGGCCGCGGTGTCGTCACCTTCGGCACCATCACCGGCAGAAGGCTCGGCCATGCGGTAGCCCACGCCGCGCACGGTCTCGATGGCGCTGGCATGCTCGCCCAGTTTTTGGCGAAGCGTCTGCACGTGCACGTCAACGGTGCGCGAACCGCCGTCGAAGTCCCAGCCCCACACGCTCTGCAGCAACGACTCGCGGGTAAAAACCACGCCGGGCTTGCGCATGAGGTACTCGAGCAGGTCGAACTCGCGCAGGGTGAGCTTAAGCGGCTCGCCGGCAACGGTCACCTCGCGATGGCTGGGCGAGAGCACGATGTCGCCCACGCTGAGCACATCGCTCGCCTGCTTGACCATGCCGCCGCGACGCAGCAGTGCGCGGCAGCGGCTCGCAAGCTCCATGAGCGAAAACGGCTTAGTCAGGTAATCGTCGGCACCGCCATCGAGCGCCATCACCTTGTCGAGCTCGGTATCCTTGGCGGTAAGCATCATGATGGGCACCGTCGCCGTCAGGCGATCGGCACGCAGTCGACGCATAATCGCCAAGCCATCGGTATCGGGCAGCATGATGTCGAGCAGGACGGCATCGGGTACCCGTCGCGCCACGGCAGCCTTAAACTCACCGTCGCACGAAAAGCCTTCGGCCTCAATCCCCTGCTTGCGCAGTGCATAGACCGTCAAATCCCTGATGTTGTCATCGTCCTCGACGTAATAGATCATGTTGAACCCCCTTGCGGCCGGCATGACCGCATCTTAACCCTAAAGGTACCTTTACTAGATGGTATCAGCCAAAACGTCCCGTCAAATAATCCGCCGTGCGCGGATCGGTCGGATTCTTGAAGAGTTGCGCGGTGGGCGCGTGCTCCACCAGCTCACCCAGCAAAAAGAATGCGACCGAATCGGAGATACGCGCCGCCTGCTGCATATTGTGCGTAACGACCACGAGCGTGCAGGTCTCTTTGAGCTCGCAGGCCAGCTGCTCCACTACCAGCGTCGACACAGGGTCGAGTGCCGAGGTCGGCTCGTCCATCAGCAGAATGTCGGGCTGCACGGCAAGTGCGCGGGCGATGCACAGACGCTGCTGCTGGCCGCCTGAAAGACCCAGACCCGACTCTTTGAGCTTGTCCTTGACCTCATCCCATAGCGCAGCGCGACGAAGGGAGTCCTCGACCAGCTCATCCAGCGCAGCGCGATCGCGCACACCCATACCGCGCGGACCATACGCGACGTTGTCGTAGATGCTCATGGGAAACGGGTTGGGGCGCTGGAACACCATGCCCACGCGCTGGCGCAAGCGGCAGATGTCGTAGTCGCCCAGGATATCTTGACCATCGAGCGCAATCTTGCCCTCGATGCGGCAATCCTTGATGCCGTCGTTCATGCGGTTAAAGCAGCGCAGCAACGTGGACTTTCCGCAGCCCGAAGGCCCGATGAACGAGGTGATCTGCTTGTCGCGGATCTTGATATTCACGTCCTTGAGCGCATGGTGGTCGCCATAGAACAGGTCGAGGCCCTCGACATCGATACGCGTCGGCGAGGCGGCAAGATCCTCTGCCGTGGGGCGAGTCGCATCCCCAACCTCGCGCTCGCGCGCGGCCTCGGCCTGCGCTTTCATGAGTTCTTCAAGCTCCGTGGGCTCCACAGCCGCAGCAGCCGTCATACCGCATACCTCCACATCGATATCAATTCAGCAGTATCGATAGTAGGAATCGCGGCTCATATGCACGTGAGCGCATTGTCAAGTGTTTGTAAGGGCACACTGGCTATGCGGCGGGCAGCTCGATGGTGAATATCGTGTGTTCGGGCGTCGATTCACATGCAACGGTACCGCCGTGCGCGCATACGATCTCCTTGGCGATGGCAAGCCCCAGTCCAGCGCCGCCGCGATTGGTCGCACGCGCCGCATCCAGGCGATAGAACTTCTCAAAGATCACCTTGAGCTTTGCCTCAGGGATGGGATCGCCCTGATTGATAAAGCGCACGCGCACGCCACCGCCGTCCCGGCGTCTGGCCTCGATCGTGATGGTCGAGCCCTCATAGCTATAGGCAATAGCGTTTTTCATGATGTTGTTGAACACGCGAGCCATTTTGTCGCCATCCACGAGCACCGTCAGGTCCTCGCGAATATCAACTTGGACTTCCTTATGCTGCTCGTTGAGGATGGGATAGAACTCGTCAGCCACCTGAGCCAGCAGCAACCCCAGATCAACATAGCCGCGCGTGAGCACGATATCGTGGAAGTCAAAGCGCGTGATATCGAAGAACTCTTCGATGAGCGTATCGAGCCGGTGCGCCTTGTCGAGCGCCACGCCCGTAAAGTGCGCACGTTGCTCAACCGGCAGCTCGGGAGCCTCTTGCAGCAGCGAAAGATAGCCCACCACACTGGCAAGCGGGGTGCGTAGGTCATGTGCCAAGTACGTGACCAAATCGTCCTTGCGATGCGACTCGTCACGCAGAGCTTGCTGCACCTTGCGCTCACGGTCACGCACGCGGTTAAGGGCGCCCTCGACCTCCAAGAAGTCGCCGTCGATGTTATCCCAGGTGTCGGGGTGATCGATCAGGCGATCTTGAATACGAGCGGCCAGCACACAATCGGCATGCTGCTCGCCCTGTTCGTAGCCCTGGTAGTACAGGGCGCGGCCGCACAAGAACAGCACGCACGCGGCAAGCGCCAGCACAAAGCCAAGCATGTTGAATACAAAGCCGGCATCGAACAGCACCGGCCCTTCGATGCCGCCGAGCGCCATGGCGCCAATCGCCAACGTCATGGCCCACGCGGCGCCGCCAATCACCATGCAGCGGCGCACGATCTCAAATCGATCGATTAGCAAAAAGCCGACAAGCAGCACCGCCAAGATTCCAGCGATGTTGTCGATGCCAATCAGCAGCAGGGTCAGCAAAAAGAGCAGCACCGTTGCAAGCGCGCGGTTGTCGACGACCGACCTCACGTATTCAAAGAGTCGATCGGGCACCTCGAACGCTTGCCTATCGTCTTTTGTCATATCAAGATCCTCACAAGCGAAAAGCGTTATTCGATGATGTAGCCGACGCCCCAGACGTTTTTGATAAAGCGCGGCTTTTGTGCGTCGTCGCCGATCTTTTCGCGCAAGTGGCGAATGTGCACCATCACCGTATTGTTGGAGCCGGGCATAAAGTCCTCGTTCCACACCGCGCGGAACAGGTCCTCCACGGCCACCACGCTGCCGCGATGCTCGACCAGATACAGCAAGATTGAATACTCGGTGGGTGTGAGGCGTACCGGCGCACCGTCCACCGTCACGGAACGAGCGTCGCGGTTGATCTCCAAGCCGTCGAGCTGAATGGTCGGCGACTCGGCCGCCTGCGCACGGCTACCGTAGCTGGTATAGCGGCGAAGCTGAGCGTGCACGCGCGCGATGAGCTCCAGCGGACGGAACGGCTTAACCACGTAATCGTCCGCGCCAAGCGAAAGGCCCTCGATCTTGTCTTGCTGGGCATCGCGCGCCGTCAGCATGATCACGGGATAGGTATGGCTGGAACGGATCGTACGCAGCAGCTCAAAGCCATCGATATCGGGCAGCATGACATCCAGCAGCGCCAGATCGAATTCCTGCTCCAAGATTGCCTTGGCAGCATCGGCCCCGCTATAGGCAATCTGGACATCAAAGCCCTCTTTGGTTAGGTAGATACCAACCAAGTCGGCGATGGCCTTTTCGTCATCAACTACCAAAATGCGCTCGTTCATGCGTGCTCCTCTCGCGCTCCATTATGCCCGAGGCGACGCACGCCACACACAACAAGCGTGGGTGATTAAGTCGGCCTTAAGCACCCTTGTGCCCGTTCGAGCGCGGATGTGGACCACGCACGCACGCGATGATCGCCGACGACGGCAAACGATATACTCTAGTTCCAGAAGAGACCATCCCGTCGAAAGTGAAACCTGTGAAGACCCTCACCTCTTTTGCAAAGCGCTCAGCCCAGCTTGCCGCCGGCTTTGTCTGCGCTATCGCCCTTGCCGCTGGCGTGCCCACCGTCGCTGGCGCCCAAGTGCTCACGACCGACAATGTTTGCGGCAAAACCGCCGATGCGCGCGGCATCTCGGCCGAAAACCTGCCCGATATCGATGCGACCAATGCCCTCGTCATGGGCAAAGACGGCACCGTCTACTATGGGCGCGGCGCCGATGGGCAGGTCAAAATCGCCTCGATCACCAAGGTCATGACCGCAATCCTAACCGTCGAGAATTGCAAGATGGACGAGAAGGTCACGGTGAGCAACGCCGCAGCCACCGTGGGTAATTCGACCGCCGGCTTGCTCGAAGGCGACGAGCTTACCGTGGAGCAGGCACTGCGCGGCCTGATGATTCCCTCGGGCAACGACGCCGCCATCGTGCTCGCCGAATATGTGGGCAAGAAAATCGACCCTAAGACCAAAGACGCCGAGGCCACATTTGTGAAGGCCATGAACGAGCGCGCTAAGAAGCTCGGCTGCACCGGCACACTTTTTGAAAACCCGCATGGTCTGGACTTTGATGAGTGGGCTGGCGATATGCACTCAACCGCACACGACGTAGCGCTGATGATGCAGGAGGCCATGAAAAACGACACGATCCGCGAGGTCGTAGCGAGCGAGGATTCCTGGATCGAGGTCACGGGCGCCGACGGCACCGACCATTCGCATTCCATGGACACGCATAACTATTTGCTGGGCCAAGATGGCAACATCGGTGGCAAGACCGGCACCACCGACGATGCAGGCTATTGCTTTACGGGTGCCTACAACCGCGATGGCGACGAGATCTACACCGTCGTTTTGAACTCCACCACCACCGACCAGCGCTTTACCGATACCGCAACCCTTGCCAATTGGTACTACGGTCACAAGGTGACGGTCGCAATCGCCAGCACGCAGGAAAAGACCGCCAACGGCAACCCGCTTATGGCACGCATTGGTCAAACCGACTGGACGGATAAGACGATCGACGCCACGCTCGCCGATCCCACAGCGCAAGCGACCGTGTTTTCCCTTGCCGGCGAGGTGACCGAAAAGGTTAGCTACGACGATCTTTCGGGCACGGTGCATGTGGGCGACAAGGTGGGCAGCGTTACGCTCAAGCAGGACGGCACCAAGATCGCCGTCATGGACCTGGTTGCCGACGAGGAAGGCTCGGGGCCCAATCCCATCGAGTGGCTCCTTGTGAAGCTCGACCGCCTGGGCCGCCGCATCGACAACCGCCCGCTCACGGCAGAGAGCGAGACCGTAGCCAAGGCGCCCGAGGTGTAGGGCGCAAGAATAATCAGCCCACTGAAAGGAGGCGTCCGAAAGGATGCCTCCTTTTTTGAGGGTTCGAATCCCCAGCACCCTTTCTCGATAATAAAAAAGGGCCCCCGATGGGACCCTTATTTAAAGTTAAACTGGCGGAGAGCTGGGGATTCGAACCCCAGATGCCCTTTTGGGGCATACTCGCTTAGCAGGCGAGCACCTTCGGCCTCTCGGTCAGCTCTCCGTAACAGCCGTTCTATAGTAACCAAACAGTCGAAGTTGAGCAAGAGGGAATTTTCTAATTGCCTAGCGGCCTTTTCTCCTTGCAGTTTTCGCCCCTACCCCAGCGAGCGGTTGAGGGAGCCGAGCTCGTCGTTGCCCATGGTGCGCCACATTTGGAAGATGCAACCGCGTGCCAGGAAAAAGAAGCCGTTGTCGACCAGTTGAACAGCGGCATCTGCCAGCTGATTCGTCACGACGGACACTGGCGGCAGCTCGAGTCCAGCCTTGCGGATGGTCTCGACCGCTTCCTCGAACGTCGGAGGCTCGCTGACGCCCATCTCGTTCATAAGGCCCTGCATTTCTTCCAGCGCGCTACTGCCCGACTCCTCGCCGCGCGGCACGAGACGGTAACAAGCCAGTGCTAGGTCGAGCTGATCGCAATTCCAATAGGCAAACGCCAAGCGATAGAACAGGTAGCCGATTGCAGAACGATCGCTGGCAATACGTAGGCCGTGGCGCGCCACCTCGATAATCTCGTCAAAGCGCTCCAGACGCGCAAGCACGTTGATGAGCGCAAAGTGCGATTGCATGGACGAACGCGCCAGATCGTAAAGATGGCGCACCTCGGGCAGCGCTCGTTCAAAGTCCTCTTGCTCGGCGTAAAAACTGCAGATCTCGTGCTGGGCAAAGTACAGTGCATCGGGCGCACGAAGGATCCGCACAGAGCGGTCTTCTTCCAACACCGGTAGCACCATGCGCACCAGCTGGTTATCGCAAAACTGCGTTTGAACCGGACCTGTCGCCAAAAGCTCGGCGACCGCGCACTTAGCCTCCAACTCCTCGACAAGACGGGAAAAGCCTTCAAAAGCACCTGTACGGTCGACTTTTGCCTGCTCGCGCAATTCAACAACACGGGCCACGTATGGGTCGTCGTCCTCTTCCATGACCTCCAACTCGTCAGCCGTATCGGCAAGCAGCAGATCGCGCAGCGTCGGCGGCAGTGTGCGATGGTCATCACGCGGACGAGCATGAACCTCCGCAGGCTCAATCGTCTCCGGAGCGGTTGACTCATACGCCTCAAGCACACGCTTGCACGGCATATCGTCCATGTCCATGCTCTCAAGATCCTTGGCGACAGACATGCAATCGGCCAGATAGGCCGCGCGCCCAAAGAAATACGTTGCGACAACGCGCTCGCCCTGCTCACTGTCGGGAGTAGCAATCTGCACATAGCAGCGCGTGATGCAGGTGCCTGCGGCAAAACACGCTGCCGCAAGCGTGAGTGCCACGCGCGCATCGTGCTCCGCGGCCCAGATCGCACGCGTATCCTCGTCCAGCTCGCGCCAGGCGTCATCTTGAGCGTCGTATTCACGTTGCGGCATGGCATCAACGACAGACTGCCCAAACCGAACGAGCATAATCCCCTCGGCAACGTTTGCCCGATAGGTATAGTCGAGCCGCGTGACCACGTTAAGCGCCTCGACAATGCGCGCGAAGCGGGTACGCACATCCCACTCACCGCCCGGCCGGCAAGCCACCGTACCCGGTTTGCCCCACGGGTTATCGCTCGAAGCCGTATCGAGCAGTCGGGGAACATCGTTGGTCGTCTTGGCGATATGCCACGCATCAAAGAGCGCGCAGCCCTCAAGGCTCGGCGAGGATGCCGCAGGGACCAATCCGGCCCCGATGCGCTCAAGGATGCCGGAGAGGCGGTTGAGACGGCACTCGATGGCAAGCAGCATGTCAATCTCGTCCTGGTCCAACAGGCTACGATCAAAATTGAGATAGAAAATCTTTGAGCGATCAATGCGAGCCAGGCTCATCTCGGACTTGGCAGCGATGGTGCGCAGGCGGGGCAAGTCAATTTCGCTCATAAGGGCGGCGGCATAGCGCTCGATACCGCTCGGATTCTCGGCATGGTCAACGCGGTAAAGCAGCGTCTCGATAGCATCGGGGAGCGGTGCCGTGTTAAAGCCCAAAAACACCTCGACCGGCTCGGACAACTTTACGAGCTTGATCTTGTCGACAACGTTTTGCATACCCTCGTCGAGTCCGCCGGCGTCCGCCGTGTTCACAATAGCGCTTTCGGAGTTGGCAAATATCACGTAACGCAAGAACATCGAGGCCATGAACTCGCCGTAAGGAAGGGCGCGGGTCGAATTCCATGTCTCGTGGTCGGACTGCTCGCGCATGGGGCCTTCGGGAGAGCCGGCAGTTTGCGCACACGCGCGCATTGCACCGTTGGCTTCCCTTACCATAATCTCACCAATACTGGAATCCGACTCGTCAAGGACCAGTTCCATGTCGGGATCGTTGGGCAGCGGAGCCTCGCTGACGGGGCGGTCCACCTTGTACACCTCACCCGAAACGCTTACGTAGCCCAAAAGCGACACATGACTTTTGCCAACGAACTCGACGACATAACAAGATTCATGCTGATCCTCGTCAAAGAGTTTCCAGACCACGCCATATGAGCGTCCCGCAGGCTGCTCGGGCATCGCCGGAAAGCGCTTCTTAGGATCGAGAAACCTGAGCTTGTATGTCGGACGCTCTGCCACGAAGTATCACCCTGATCGGTCGCTTGAAGAAGGAGTGGTCGCGAATAAGTCGCGACATCTACTCGGAATCTTACACGAGTCGACAGGAAATCGTCCCTTTGGACGAAAACACTCAAGCCGGCGCAAAAGAAAACCCCCGTTGCCGGGAGCTTTAATCTCAAATGGTGCGGCGTATAGGATTCCGCGCATCCGCTGCGCGGATCCGCACCGGCTTCGCCCGCCTGCCAGCGCGCTC